>JASHVM010000392.1:0-2885 GCA_030044595.1 Streptosporangiaceae bacterium | reverse complement strand
TGGCGATGGCCTTGGACAGGTGGAACGGCTCGGTGTGGGTGGTGATCGCGGTCGGCACGAACCCGATATGCCGGGTGGCGGGGGCGGCCCGGGCCGCGATCAGCACCGCATCCAGGCGCCCCCGGACCCGGTCAGTACGAGAGTCAGGCTGGAAGTGGTCGTCGGACTGCAGCTCCAGCCCGTCCTCAATGGTGATGAAGTCCAGCAGCCCGCGTTCGGCCTGCCGGGCCAGCCCACACCAGTAGCCGGCCGTGAACAACCGCGGCGCTTGCGCGTCAGCCTCCCGCCAGGCGGCTGGATGCCACCCGGCGCCTTCAAGGGCCACCGCCAGATGCAAGAGGGCCGGGTGGGGCACCATGAACTCCGTTTCGGATGGGGGGTCAGCCGGATTCACGCCCGCTTTCGGCTGTCAGTCGAACACCTTGTCCATATCGTGTACGCGTGCCGGATGCCTGCGCAGCAGGTAGGCCAGGTAGACAATGCCGATCGCTGTGCCGAGCCAGGCCACCGCCGCCCTCGCCTTCACTCTGAGCCGTCGACGCTGGCCCGGGAAGCTGCGAGGCTGCCATGGGTGACCTGCTTTCGCGCGGAGCCGGGGCGCCGGCCCGGATTATTGTGTGGTATATCAACCGATTTACTAGGAAAAATAGCTGGATTGCCCGCGGACGCAATGGCGAGCGGGCGGCGCTGTCCCTGACGCGCCGAACGTCGAGCGGAGCATGCCTGAACACCGCCTGTAAGGCGAGGCCGGCCGGTGATCCTACACAGCACGCCACCCGGTCAACTGGGACCCGCCTGGCCGCTGCACCGCGCCCGGCTGCAGCTCGCCTACGGCATGTGGCTGCGCCGCCGCCAGCAGGCCGGCGAGTCCCGCGCCGCTGCGCGCCGCGAAAGACACCTTCGACGCGCTCGGCGCCGATGCCTGGGCCGAGCGCGCCCGCCAGGAACTGCGCGCCGCCGGCGAGCGCAGCGGCCAGCCCGCCCCGCGGGCGCTAGACCTGCTGGCCCCGCAAGAACTGCAAATCGCTCGGCTAGCCGCCGAAGGGCTGAGCAACCGGGAGATCGGCCAGCAGCTCTACCTCTCGCACCGCACCGTTGGCAACCACCTGTACCGGATCTTCCCTAAGCTGGGCATCACATCGCGCGCCGAGCTGGCCGCCGTCGTAGGCACCTCGCCAGACCCGGCGCAGGCCACCAGGTTCTGATGTCTTCCGTTTGCCACCTGATCTCGGCTTGCTTTCGCGTGCGTCATGCGGAGGCGACCCACAGGTAGTGCGGACGAGGTCTCTGCCGCTACCAGCGGCCCGCGGTTACTGGTCACGAGCCCTCAGAAGCGCTGACCTGGCCCGGCATTTCAGGCCAGGTTGGCTTCAGTGGCGTACGCACATAAACAAGCATCACCCCGATCACGTGACCTCGCGGGCCGGCGTTGCGCGATGACGCCTGCCGGGGGTCGGATGCCATAATCGGGCGTTGCCCGGCCGGGCGCGGAAGTAGTTTCCCGTCCCGCGCTGTTCTGGATGGCCGGATCTGGCTGCCCGCCCCGCCGGGCGCGGTCAGCGCCGCCGGCTCTGTATGGGTGGCCGACCGGGCGCGGGCCAGGTCTTGCATCAATCCCCGAGACGGGTGCTGAGGCCGTTGTGGCCCGGTGGGCGGCGATCCGGGGGTCATCACCTCGCTCACCATCCCTGGCGCGGATATCGGCGCGGGGCACACTTCGGACGGCCGGGCGCCGGAGGAGGCCATCGGCTGACGAGACTAGCGATCAGACTGGGACCGTGCGGACGGTGTCAACGCAGCCAGGCTGGCCGCAGCGCGCCGGGCGGCGGGCTCGTCGAACAGATACGGGACCGCGTTCGGGAAGGCCGTGCCGTTCGAGGGCGACGAGCTGGTTGCGGCGGCCGCCGCGATATAGCGCAACCCGAGATCGTGGATGACCACGAGCGTGACCGTTTCTGTCCTATCCAGGAGACGCTGCAGCGCGCCCGCGTAGCGCCGCAGCGCCTCCTCGATGCTCTCGCCATGGGGCAGGCGGTCACCCGATGTGTGCTGGTCCTGCCAGGACCGGTAAGCCTCGATGGGCGCGCCTTCGAGGTCCCCGGCACGGATTTCGTCAAAGCCGGGTTCGATCAGCGTCGGCACCTCCCGGCCGTCCAGGGCGATGTCGATAGTCTGCCGGGTGCGGAGCAGGCGTGTGCCGACCGCGAGATCGACGTGGAGACTGGCCAGTTGCGCGCCGAGGGCGCGCGCCTGCGTCCGCCCGCGCGCGGTCAGCGCGACACGCTGGGAAGGACTGCTGTTGAGCATGTTGGCGGCGTTGGCCGCCGATTCGGCGTGCCGCGCGAAGACGAACAGGCGGAGCACGTCAGCTGGCATCGCAGGCCTCCTTCCGCTGGTACCCGCGGGTGTGGCCCGGTCCGTGACCGGCGGTGACCGGGCAGGTGAGGTGGGGCACCGGGGTTTGGATGAGCGCTGACCGCGGTACCGCCGCGAGCCGGGCAGGTCCGGTGATGAAGACGGCGGCGAGCGCCGCGGCGCAGGCGAATGCTGCCGCGCAGATCCAGCTGATCTGGGAGAAGCTGGACCGGAACAGGGCCGGGTTGGTGTAGGCCGCGCCGGTCAGGCCGGTGAGGGGCGGCAGCGCGGCGATCCACAGCAGGCCCGCCACCCTGGCCACCGCGTTGTTCACCCCGGAGGCCAGGCCCGCCAGGGAGTCGGGGGCGGAGTTCATCGCGCTGGCGGTCAGCGGCGGCATGAGAGCCGCCAGGCCGAGGCCGAACAGCACGGCCAGCGGGAAGACGACCGTCCAGTAGCCGGCGTGGGCGCCGATGCGCACGGCGAGCAGGGACCCGGCCGCGCACAGCAGGCAGCCTGCCACCAGGGGC
>JASHVM010000391.1:0-5788 GCA_030044595.1 Streptosporangiaceae bacterium | reverse complement strand
CACCGCGGTGGCCTGCTGCTGGCGGAGCATGGCCTGGGCGATCTCGGGGGCGTAGGCCAGCCGGGTCAGCCGCGATTCGAGGATCTGCACGCCGGCCGGCCGGACCCGGTCGGCGATCTCGGCCGACAGCCGGGCGGTGATCTCATCGGCGTTGTCGCGCAGCGACAGCTGCCCCTCAAGATGGCTCGTATACGGGTAGCTGGAGGCCGTGTGCCGGACCGCGGTCTCGGTCTGGATGGCCACGAACGCGGGGAAGTCCTCGACGGCGTACAGCGCGCGGGCGGTGTCGGCTACCTGCCAGACGACCACGGCGGCGATCTCGATCGGGTTCCCGTCGGCGTCGTTGACCTTGGCCGGCGCGGTCTCGTGGTTACGGATCCGCACCGACACCCGCCGCTTGCGGGCGAGGGGGTTGACCCAGTGCAGGCCGGCTACCCGGATGGTCCCGTGGTACTTGCCGAACAGCTGGACGACCCGGGCCTCACCGGCAACAACCGATACCAGGCCGCAGAACGCTACCGCGACGGCGACGGCGAGCACGATGGCGATCACGATCAGTGTTATCGTCGTCGCGCCACCCGGATTCTGAAGACCCAGCACGAGCGCAACCAGCAGCACCGCCAGACCCACGACCAGGACCAGCACGCCAGGGGCTGACCAGCCCTGGGTCTCGGTCAGCTGCGCGGAGGTAAGCTCCTGGCCCGGCCCTAGTGGCATTCCCATGCTGATCGCCTCCACCTCCGATTGACGTTCTTGATATTATCAGTATAGCAAAATAATATCATTTTATGGGTCGGTTAGGTGAACGCCGGCGTGGCGGCTGGACCGTGATGGCCTGGACGCGCGGCCCAGCCAGGGAGCCGAAGTGGCGGCGCGGGCGCCGTGACACCTGCGGCCGGGATAGGCTCACGCCTGATGCCAGCGACGTGCGCCTTCTGCGCGATCATCCGCGGCGAACAGAAGGCTGTGATCATCCTCGAGACCGAACGGCTGATCGCGTTCCTCGATCACCGGCCGCTGTTCCGCGGCCATACCCTGCTCGTGCCGAAGGAGCATGTCCTCCTGCTCAGCGACCTGCCGGCCGATCAGGTGCCGGAGTTCTTCGGCACGGCCCAACGGCTCGAGCGCGCGATCGAGGACGGCCTCGGCGCCGACGGCTCGATGATCCTCATCAACAACGTGGTCAGCCAGTCGGTGCCTCACCTGCACCTGCACGTCATCCCCAGGAACTTTAAAGACGGCCTCCGGTTCTGGCTTGGACCTCGGCATCCCTACGACGGCCCCGCCCAGGCCGAGGCCTACGCGGACCGGATCAGGGCCGCCCTCCCAGGCGTTTGAGTCGCCCCGCACGTCAACATCTGCCCCGCGCATGCCGGCAGGTACCGTTAGCACACAAGGCACGTCCCCGCCCGCCCCGCCGTGCCACGCTGGAGAGGCCTGCATGCCCGCCGACATTTCGGGTCCAAACCGCTTCGCGCGTGAGCTGTTCGCTCCGCTGCCGTCCAGGTACGACCGCCTGGAGGAGATTCTCTCGCTCGGCCAGAACGGACGCTGGCGGTCCGCCATGATCGGCTGCGTCCTCCCGGTGGACGGCGTGGTCCTCGACGTCGCGTCGGGCACGGCCGGGGTGGCGCTGCAGCTGGCGGCGCCCACGGGGTGGCCTACCGCACCGCCGAACGGAACCCGCCACGGAGCGCAGGGCGGGGCCGACGGCGGGGCCAGGGTCGTGGGCGTGGACCTGACCGAGGAGATGCTGCGGGAGGGGCATCGCCGGGTGGCGGCGGCCGGGATGGCAAAACGGGTGGCCCTGGTGGCCGGGAGGGCGGAGCAACTGCCGTTCCCCGACGGCCACTTCGACGCGCTGACGTTCACGTACCTGCTCAGGTACGTCCAGGATCCGCAGGCCACCCTGGCCGAGCTGGCCCGCGTCCTCAAGCCCGGCGGCACCATGGCCAGCCTGGAGTTCTGCGCGCCGACCGGCGCCGTGTGGGGGCCGGCCTGGTGGGCGTACACGAGACTGGCGCTGCCGGTCGGTGGCCTCCTGCTCGGCGGGCCTGAGTGGTTCCGGGTGGGGCGCTTCCTCGGCCCGAACATCTCCGCTCACTACCGCAGGTACCCGGTCTCCTGGACGGTAGAGGCGTGGCAGAAGGCGGGGCTGACCGACGTGGGCACGCGGGTCATGAGCCTCGGCGGCGGCCTGGTCATGTGGGGCACCCGCCGAGGAGCGCAGGCGGCGGGGAGTCCGACGCAGGCGGCGGGGAGTCCTTCGTGAGCGGGGAGACGCCTCCTGCCTATTACGCGGCGCGGCCGGGCGGGTGGCGGGACTGGTGGACGCTGCTGCATCCGCCGTACACGGCGTGGCACCTGTCCTACGTGGTCATCGGCGCCGCGCTCGCGCCCCGGGTACAGGCCAGCCGGCTGATCGCGACCGTGCTCGCGTTTTTCCTCGCGGTCGGGCTCGCCGCGCACGCGCTCGACGAGCTGCGGGGCCGGCCGCTGCGGACCCGGATCCCCTCGCCCGTGCTGATCGCGGTGGCGGTCGCAGGCCTGGCCGGCGCGCTGGCCCTGGGCGTGGCCGGGGTATCCCGGGTCGGCGGCATCCTGATCCCGTTCATCGTGGCCGGGCCCATCCTGGTGGTCGGGTACAACGCGGAGCTGTTCAGCGGCGCGATGCACACCGACTTCGGGTTCGCCGTCGCGTGGGGGGCTTTCCCGGTACTGACCGGTTACGTGGCGCAGGCCGCCACGCTGGCGGTCGCCCCGGTGCTGGCCGCAGCCGGCGCGTTCGCCCTGTCCGCGGCGCAACGCCGGCTGAGCACCCCGGCCCGGAACATCCGGCGCCGGGCGCTGCGCGTGGAGGGCAGCATCACCTTCGCCGACGGCCGCAGGACCCCCATCACCGCTGATTCCCTGATCAGGCCGCTGGAGCTGGCGCTGCGGGCCGCCTCGTGGGCCATCATCCTGCTCGCGGCCGCGATGGCCGTGGCCCGCCTGACCTGAGATCTTCCCACGACAGCTTCCGGCCTAAAACGGTCAATTAGCTCTTTTCCGGCAAATGTTATTTTTCCGGATAAAGGTGAGTGATCGGAACTCCTGTCTGAACTTGCCGTCCGTGGCCCATAATTGACAGGAGCGCAGCGATGCCATCGGGAGACGGCACATGACATCCGGCATGTCGGCCAAGGGCAGCGCTCTCGGGGCCAGCGCTTCCGAGGGCGGTGTCCCTTCGAGCCATGCCCCGGCCCCGCGGACCGCAGAAGCCCCGGGCAACGGGGTCAGGCGAGGCCGCGGGTCCAAGGCCGGCGCCGGCTCCCGGGGTGCCAGGAGCGCCGGGGACCGGCAGCGCCAGGCCGGCGGCTTCAGCGCCGAAAGCGCCTGGCCTACGCTCGCCTCGTCCGTACGCACCCTGATTCTCGGGATCGACTACGACGGGCGCATCGTGCAGCACGACCGCAACGCGTCGCTGATCCTGGCGCGCGAGCCGGACGAGCTGCTCGGCGCCCAGCTGAGCGAGCTGACGGCCTCCGGTGCCCAGCCGAACTCGCATTCCGCCCGCGCCACGGACGGCATCACCGCGGTGAGCGGTCTGCTCGAAGCGATCCGTTCGGATCGCGAGGGCAGCGCGATGCTGACGATCGAGACCCGCGACGGCCACCCGGCCGAGGCGGTGGTGACCGTTCACCCGATGCGCGCGGGCGGCACCAGCCTGGCCGCGCTCGCGCTGGTCCGCATTCCCGCGCCGGGGGCCGAGCGGTTCGTCGATCCCGCGGTCATGCGCAAGCAGATGCTGGACGACACGTTCACCAGGATCGGCGACACGCTCGACATCGATCACCTGGCGCGTGAGCTGATCGACGCGCTCGTGCCGCACTTCTGCAACGCGGCCGACCTGCTGCTGCTGGAAAGCCTGATCGGCAACGACGAGCTGCCCGCGCACGGGCCCGAGGGATCACTGCCGCTGCGGCGGATCGCTCTCTCCCACGACCAGAAGGATCCCGCCTGGGAGGCGGCGTTCCCGACCGGGGAGATCCTGCGCTACCCGGCCCAGACTCCTTACTTCCACTGCATGGACACGGCCAAGCCGGTACTCGAGGCCACCATCAGCGAAAGCCAGGCCGGGAAGATCGCCAAGGCCTGGCGGCGCAGGCCGGTGGGCAAGCTGCTGTCGGGTGCCTCCATGCTGATGCTGCCGCTGGTGGCGCGCGGCACCATGCTGGGGTTCTTCGCCTGCACCCGGCAGGAGGGGTTCCGGCGGTTCGACGCCTACGACATCGAAGTCGGCATGGACTTCGCGTCCCGCGCCGCCGTCTTTATCGACAACGCCCGCCGTTACAGCCGGGAACATGCGACGGCGCTGACGCTGCAGCGAAGCATGCTCCCCACCGGGCTCTCCGCCCCGTCCTCGGTGGAGGTCAGGCATCGCTACCTGCCCGGCAGCAAGCTCATCGAGGTGGGCGGCGACTGGTACGAGTCCATCGCGCTGCCCGGGGGACGGGTCGCGCTCGTGGTGGGCGACGTGGCCGGGCACGGAGTGCGGGCCGCCGTGACCATGGGCCGGCTCCGCACCGCCATCCACACCCTGGCCATGCTCGAGCTGCCGCCTGCCGAATCGCTGCAGCAGCTTGACGAACTCATGCACACGCTCGGCGAGCGCGAACCGCACTTCGCGACCTGCGCGTACGCCGTATTCGACGCGGTCAGCGGTGACTGTGAGGTGGCCGTGGCTGGCCACCTGCCGCCGTTGCTGGTGCACCCGGACGGCAGCAACGAGCTGCTCGACGTTCCGCCCGCGCCGCCGCTCGGCGTCGGCGACGGCGAGGTGGAGAGCCGTCAGTTCAAGGTCGAAGACGGAAGCCTGTTCGTCCTGTACACCGACGGCCTGGTGGAGAACAAGGGCCAGGACATCAGCGACGGGCTGGCCCGGCTGCGAGGCATCTTCGGCCCCGGCTCGCCGACCCGGCCCCTGGAGGACCTGTGCAAGGCCACCCTGGACGGGGTGTACTCCGATCACCAGCGCGACGACATCGCCGTGCTCATCGCGCGGCTGCGGCGCCTGCCCGAGGACAACTACGCCTCGTGGACGCTCGCGCCCAAGCTGACCTCGGTGCGGGAGGCGCGTTCGGTGCTGGCCGAGCCGATGAAGCGCTGGGGATTGGAAGACCTGATCCCCACCACCGAACTGCTCGTCTCCGAGCTGGTGACCAACGCGGTCAAGTACTCGCGCGGCGACGTCACGTTGCGGCTGGTCAACGAGAAAGCGCTGGTCTGCGAGGTGCTCGACAACTCGGCGGCGCTGCCGCGGCTGCGCCAGGCCAACGGCAACGACGAGAACGGCCGCGGCCTCCAGGTAGTCCGCCAGCTCGCCAAGCGCTGGGGCGCGCGCCGCACGCCGACCGGCAAGGTCGTCTGGTGCGAGCAACCGCTACCGGGCGGCCCCGGTCCCCTCGAGGACTGGCAGAGTCTGCACTAGTCGGCCCGGGGGGACGACCCCCCGGAACCCCCCGCTGCAGCCGGCCCGGGGGGACGACCCCCCGGAACCCCCCGCTGCGCTTCGCGCCCCGGCCGCGGTTCTCGCCGTGACGCCGGCCGCTCGCCCGGGCGCATCGCCCGGGTTCACTGGGGCGGTCGGAGCTTCGCTCCGTCTAGCCGTAACCAGTGTCTGGTTCCCGCTGCGCAGTTTCCCTCTGCGCAGCTTCCCTCTGCGCGGCCGGGGCGCTACTCGACGGTGACGCTCTTGGCCAGGTTGCGCGGCTTGTCGATATCCCGGCCCAGCTTGGCCGCGATGTGG
>JASHVM010000036.1:0-5736 GCA_030044595.1 Streptosporangiaceae bacterium | reverse complement strand
GGCCAGGTACTCGGTGGAGTGACGCTGCTAGCCCAGCCAGCATGTCACGGGTCGGGTAACCCAGCCTCGGGGTTCCCCTGCGCGGGTCACCGCTGCTCACGCCACAGCTTGACGGTGGCGACGGCCAGCACCACCAGCGCCGGGACGAAGAACACCCCGGTATGCAAGATCGCGCCCGCGATGCCGACGACCAGGACCACGACGCCGATCACGCCGGCCACCAGGTTGGCTGGGGCCGGGGCGAACGCGGCCGCAGCGGCGACCGGCGCCGGGGCGATGGCTAGCAGCAGCGACGACCACGTGGCGGCCAGCGGGTAGTCGTTAGGCACCAGCGCCGAAATGGTGATCAGCTGCGCGGCGCCGGCCAGGAGCAGCGCGCCCCGGCGCCACGCCCAGCTCGGCGGAGCAGGCGCCGGTAGTCCGGCTGGCGATGCGGGCACGCTCACAGCGGGAGTGGTGGAGGCGGGTGCGGTTGGCGTAGTCATCGGGTCTCCTGGTCGCTTACTCAGCGGTTATGAGCTACCGACCAGGCTTCCCGGCGCACCTAAGCACGAGCTTAAACCTCCGGCCGTCGCCCGCCAATACCCCCGACGTGCGTACCAGACGTCGCTGCTCTGCAAGGTCGCCGCCCATCCCAGGTGGCAGCATCGTGGCCACGCAGGCGTGATTTCCGACGCACCGGGTTCGGGCCAGGATTTTATCCTTTAGCAAGTCAGCCCAGAAAGCTGATCAAGTCGGCATTCGTCCTGGTCAGAGGAAGTGAGGTCTTCACGTTTAGGCCTGAGCTGCGCAGACGGGGTAAAACGTGAAGACCTTGTAGTGGTTAGGGACAGGATCGAACTGTCGACCTTCCGCTTTTCGGGCCGGACATATCCTCAGTTGGCGCAGATCGTGCGAGTGTTATGCGTTGTCGCCGGTCGCTGCTGCTTGCCGGTGGTGGCTGCTGTTGCTGTCACCGTTGCTGTCAGCCATGGTCAGGAGAGCGAGTGGCCGCTGGCTTGCGCGGCAGGTCGAGGTCCAGTGTGACTGACCTTAGGGCGAAGCCGTGGCGAGCGTAGAAGCGCCGGGCGCCGTCGTTGGCGGCATACGCCGTTACCGTGGCCCGCTGCGCGCCGTTCTCGGCGGCCCAGGTGAGGAAGGCCGTCACAAGCTGTTCGCCGACGCCGTGGTTGCGGTGGGCTGGGTACACCTGAATGCTTTCCAGGTCGGCGACGCGGATGGGATGCATGCTGCCCGGGCCGCTGAGGCGTCCGACCAGATGGCCTGCTACCTCGTTGTCGTCGCGCGCGAGCAAGACCAGGTTGTCGCTATCTGCGAGCAGCGACGTGTAGTACGCGAGGCCGTTCTCGGCGGCCCACTGCAGATTGGTGGCAGCGGCGTTATGCGTTCCGGCATCTGTTGCGACCAGCGCATCGACCGAGCCGACGATCTCTGGGAGATCATCGGCCGTAGCTTTGCTGATCCGGATCGTCACCTAGCAACACTATCGAGGCGTGAGGCAGGGACGCAGTTCTCCAGCCCGTTCATACGTATTAGGCGACCCGCTTCCCCCGGCTCCAGCCGGATCCGCGACCCGCTGCTTGGGTCGGTTTGCGCAGGGGGTCGGCCTGCCAGTCCGCAGGTGAGCCGGAGTGTCGGGCTGGCCGGGAGTGACCGGCAGTACCCGGGGTTAACCGGCCGATCGGGGAGGCAGCGGGCACGTCGTCTGAGGTCATGGACGACGGTCGGTACCTCGGCGCCCTGGTCCTCGTCACTACCAACGACGTACGCATTACGAGGGTGTTCCCGCGCGCTGCCTGCGGGTTCAAGGATCGCCCGAGCTTCACGTCCGCACCCAGGGCTCTTGACGGCTCACCGCCACCTACCACCAGGTGTCGTGGCCCGACGCCACGCGGCCCATACCGCATAGGCCGGTAACACCGATAACTACCCGCACCTTGCAGGGGATGGCCCGCGTCCGGTCCGGGCGGGCTCCGGCCTGGCCCTTGGTTTCTGGCCGGAGTGTCCACAGGCTCCGGGGTCAAGCGTGACTTCGCGTGTACGCTGACCTGCGCTTTTCCTTCTGTTCCGGTTGTCCTGCGAGCACGGTCGCGCTTGAGACTGGAGGGGCGGACACGTACGCTCAGCGGGCCATCCCCGGCCGCAAGCCCCGCCTGGCTCGTGCACGGCCGACCTGCGACCTGGCGCTGTCCTGTTAAAGTCAGGATGCTGCTGGCCAGGCAGCGCACGTGCTGGGGCTAAGGTCTGCTGCCCATTTCCGGGGAGCCACACGGCGACATGCGCAGGCTCGAACGCCTGGTGTACCGCCTCGGCTAGGTCGTCACGCACCACGTCGAGGTCCACGGTGTCGCGCAGCCTAGCGGTGAACGCAGCGATCACCGCCTCGGCATCGTAGCGCGATCGGTTGAACCTACGGTCCACCGCGCGCTGGACCCGGCGGCGTAGTGGGTTGAACAGTGCCGCCGCCCCCAGCGTGGCCATGGCGACCGCCACCGGTGTCTTGAATGGGAGCACCTCGGTGGCCAGCAGCACCAGCCCGGCGAATACCCCGGCCAGCACCGCGCTGATCAAAGCGTAGGAGATCACCCGGCCGACGATCCTGTCGATGGCGTACAGCCGGTACTTCAGCACCGCGATCCCGACGCAGACCGGCAGCACCGCGAAGCCGATCGGGCTGATGACGTCGTTGACCGCAAGGTCCCAGGCCGACGAGCCGCCGGGGGTGGGCACCGCGAGGAACAAGGAGACCACGAAGATGACGGCGCCGCTGTAGAGCCATTTGAGCTGCTGCCGCCGCTCGTAGGATGCCCGCCGGTACCTGGGCACCTGCACGGCCAGCCAGGCCAGCAGACTGGCCAGGACCCCGATAACCGAAAGACCCTGCAGGGCCGCGGTCAGGCCGGTTGTCTTGTTGGCCAGGTTGCCGGTGGCGTCGATGATGACGGCGTGCCCGGCGGCGACGGCGGCACCCGCGGCTGTCGCTGTCAACGCCAGCAGGACACCGGCGGTCACCAGGATCACCGCCACCGGTCGCCACCGGCCGCCGGGCAGCCGTCCGTCGGGGAATACCCAGACCATGATGGCGATCAGGACGAGCCATACCGGATAGCTGGTCGACAGCACGACCGCGACCGAGCCTAGCGGCAGCGTGCCGTGATGCATCTGGTAGTCGATGATGGCGTATTCGCCCGCGGGAGCCGCGGCGAGCAGGAAGATCGCCAGCAGCAGCCATCCGATGGGATTCCGCGGCCTGCGGGCCGCCAGCACGGTGCCGACCGCCACCGCGGGCACCGTGATTGCCGCGATAAAGGCCAGATAGAAAGGTCCCTTCGGCCCTGGCTGATGGGCCATCTCATCAAGCGGCACACTGGCCAGGCCGACGGCGAGCGTGAGCAGACCGAACGCTGCCGCGGCAGCCTGTGCCGCGCGCTGCCCCAGTGCCGTGCTCACCTGGCCATCTGCCCCTCCGCTGGTTAGCCCGTGATGAGCAACCTTACGGGCGCCGCGTTCCGGGATCGTTACGGCTATACGCGAGTGGGCACCCCAGCTCGGGGATACTGCTCCGCCGTCCGCGGTCGTGGGAGCCCGAAGGATCGTCCTGGCCGTGGTGCCGCGAGCCGACCACTGGCCGCCGGGCGGCAGACAGCTACCCGGCGCACCTCGGCTTATTGACCGATGAGGCATCTTGATCGGCGTGCCCTGCTTGATGCGGCCTGGCGTGCGCCCGGGCGGGCCCAAGGCAGAGCCCGGGCGCTGACGCCAGGCCAGCGGCGCCGCCAGGCGCTGCTCTTGATCTAAATATGGCTAGATTCGGCAACGCAGCACCGGACGAGCACCGGACGAGGGCTGAGCTGACACGATGTGGATCTGGAACGTGATGTCATCCGTATTCGCCAGCAGCTGCTGCGAGCCCGGGGCCGACTTCAGCCCGGTCCGGTCAAGACCACAGCTGGCCGTCGTGACCGGCCCTTGCTCGGGATAGCGCGCGAGACCCTGCTTCAGTACGCTGAGCTGAAGGTCCTCGGCGCTGCCACGCATGAGTGAACCGCCCATGACCTGGTGTTCACCACGCGCACCGGTCGCCCGGTCGAACCCCGGAATCTCGCGCGGTCCTTCCATCGCATCGTCAAGTCACATGGCCTGCGTCCAACCCGACCTCTCATCTCATAGACGATAGAAGCACAACCTCGAACAGGCTTTAACTATTGTTCGACGCCGAGGATTGCTCGAACATCGGATGGCCAATCAATGATGAACGCGGTGCTTGTAGAAAACTAAGCAAAGCGCCGCGAGCCAGGTCGGAAAGTAGTGCCACGCGCATAGTTCCAGGTTCAGTCGCGGGGAGCCCGGCGTGGTTGCGTGACATGGTGCTGGCCGCCTCAGGCCAGCTGGTGAACCTGATGTTGGCGAAGTATACAAGTACTGGCCTGCTGATCCCGTAGTTCCATGTGGGTATCCGAACCCGTTCAGATCAGTCCGTGACCCCGGTCGCGGCCCTGCCCGTTGTTCATGTTCGTCCGGATTACCGGAAGGTCGTTCATCCCGGTGGCTCCCAGCGTGGCTCCCGAAAGCCATATTCGTCCCCGATCTTTGGCGACTTCCGGCCGGTCGTACCGATGGCATGATGTGGACCAGGTGCCGGTAGGAGGCATAGATGGCCGAACGGACCATGCCGGAAGGCTTGAGCGACGAACGGAGCCTGCTGGATGGCTGGCTGGACTACTACCGGGCCACGCTGCTGGCCAAGTGTGACGGCCTGACCGGACAGCAGCTCATCACCCGGTCGTGCGAGCCGTCGCCGATGTCGCTCATCGGCCTGGTCAGGCATATGACGGAAATGGAGCGGGTCTACGGGCACCGGCTAGATGACCCGGGCATTAGCTGGCTGTACTGCACCGACCAGAACGAGGAAGGCGACTTCGAGGCGGTCACCGCCGCCGGGGCCGCCGCGGACCTGGACACGTTCCGCGCGCACTGCGCCCGGACCAGGCAGATCATGGCGTCTCACCAACTCGACGACACCTTCGGCAAGACGAACTCATACACGCTGCGCTGGTTCTACCTGTACCTGATCAAGGAGTACGCCCGGCACCTGGGCCATGCCGATCTGCTGCGCGAACGCATCGACGGAATGACGGGCGAATAAGGCTGCTATGGATGAGGTTTGGCCGGGTGACCTCTTCCGTGTCAGTTCCGGGCAGCGACCTGGCGGGGAAGCCACGACCTTGCCCTGGACGGCAGTAGCAGTGAGCTCAAGAGCGTCGTTATGCGGTGTCGTTGCTGTCACTTCTGCTGTCGCGGACTCGCCGGTCGTCGCTGGGTTATGAGCCGAACGACGTGCGTCTTGGGCGTCTCCGACGTCTCGGCGCGTCTCGCTGACCTGCGGGATCGCTCGATGACCATCTTCGGCGTCCCGTTCCGTCTCTCCGTCCCGAGGAGTGTCGTTAGCAATCCGGTTAGCAAATACAGGCGGTGACTTGGGTAGACGCTGGGCGCCCGGCCGGACTGGGAGGCTAAGGCACGCACAAGGGTACGCTCCTCCACGCTCATCACAGAGGTCGGTTAGCGCGACGTGCCAGCCGCTTCAGGTGAGTCGGAGCTCTGCCGAGAGAACTCCAGTCCCCGAGCGGGGTCGCCGGACTACGACGACAGTTCAGCCCGGCGCGACCAGCAGGCCTCGGCGGCGGTCATTGCGCTCTCGGCCTCACGGATGTCGCCGCCTACGAGCCCTGCGGT
>JASHVM010000390.1:0-4429 GCA_030044595.1 Streptosporangiaceae bacterium | reverse complement strand
GGCACCAGCGCGCCGCTGCTGAACCAGTGCGCGCTGGCCGTCTCGATCCCGGCGGCCACGCACTGGAACGGCAGCGCCAGGTCGGCGAAGTCCTTGCCGGGCAGCGCTTCGGAGAGCACGCGCCGGAGCGGCTCGAGCGAATGCAGGTGCGTTCCGGAACGGACCAGCCGGGCCGCCCGGCCCCACAGGTTCTCGCTGAAGACCTGGCGCAGCTCATCGCCTTCCCACATCTGGCCCAGCCGTGCCGCGGCGCCGGACGGGTCGGCCGCCACGAACGCGCCGTTGAGGGCGCCTATCGAGGTTCCCACGACCAGATCGGGCCGGATGCCGGCCTCTGACAGCGCCCTGAGCATGCCGACTTCGTGCGCACCGAGAAGCCCGCCGCCGCCGAGCACGAACGCCGTCGTCATGGGAGCAGCCTAGCCAGACCCGAGGTCAGTCTCGGCGGATGGTCAGGCCCAGCGAGGCGAACTGCTCGAACGGCCGGTGGTAGCCGCGTTCGATGTGGTGGATCCCGGCCAGCGCCGAAGGCCGGTCGGCGACCGCGGCGGCGAGCACCGCGGAGAACCCGGCGCGCACGTCGGGCAGCGTGACGTCGGCCCCCCGCAGCTTCGACACGCCTCTGATCACGGCCGAGTGGACCGCGTTCGTGTCGTGGAAACGGCACGCCGGCCCGCCCAGGCACGCGGCGAACACCTCGATCTCGCAGCCCATCTTCTGCAGCGCGGGGACGTATACCAGCCGGTTCTCGAACACGGTCTCGTGCAGCACTGACATCCCGTCGGACTGGGTGAACAGCACCATCAGCGGCTGCTGCCAATCGGTCATGAACCCGGGGTGGGTGTCGGTGTGCACCGCGGCGGCGCGCAGCCCTTCCGGCGCCGACGCCGTGATCCAGTCGTCGGTGATGTCGAACCTGGCGCCCATCTTGGCCAGCGTGGTGATCGCGGTGACCAGGCGGTCCTGGGGGCAGCCGTGCACGCGTACCTCGCCCCTGGTGATCAGCCCGGCCACCAGGTAGGAGAACGCCTCGATCCGGTCGCCGGCCAGGCCGGCCGACGCGCCGCGCAGCCGGGGCACGCCCTCGATGACGACCCGCCGGTCCGGGCTGAGCTCGATGTGCGCCCCCATCCGCTGCAGGAAGAGCGCGAGCTCGACCACCTCCGGCTCGGTGGCGGCTCCGTGCAGCACCGTCTTCCCCTCGGCCAGGACCGCGGACAACAGCACCGTCTCGGTCGCCCCCACGCTCGGGTACGGCAGGTCGATAGGCGCGCCGTACAGCCGGGACGCCCGCGCGGTGATCCCGGCCGGGCCGGTCTCGATGTCGGCGCCGAGCGCGCGCAGCGCCGCGACGTGGAAGTCGACCGGCCGCCGCCCGATGGGATCGCCGCCGACCAGCGGGACGAACGCCTCACCGGTCCGGTGCAGCAGCGGCCCCAGCATGAGGATCGGGATCCGGTTCAGCCCGGTGAACGCCTCGGGAACCCGGGGCTCGACCGCGGAGCCGGGCTCGATCGTGATCTCGGCGCCGGAACGGCCGACCTGATACCCCAGGGACTCCAGCATCGCCGCGGTGATGTCGACGTCGCCGACCTCGGGGGCGTTGCGGATGGTGCTCGGCCCGTCGCCCAGCATCGCGGCCACCATGTGCTTGGTCACGGCGTTCTTCGACCCGCGCACCGAGATGTCGCCGCGCAGCGGCCCGGACGGCTCGACTAGCCAGGTTTCGGTCACGCAGACCACTGTAGGGGCGCGACCCGGGCACGCCGCGCGCGATTCATCTAACCCGCAGGTCATCGGGCGGCCCGACCGGCCGCATCACGGCGGCGGCGGCCACGTCGCTGGATGGCCTGGTGCGTGCTGCGCCGGGCCGCAGCGAAGATCCTTTATTCAGAACGATGCGCGGTGCCCCGTTCCCGGTCCTGTTAACCGGGTAGACAGGGTGACGTGGACAAGCTGCAGGCGTACCGGGACAAACGGGACGCCGCGCGGACCCCCGAACCGGTTCCCGCCGCACCGGCGCCGGGAACCACCCGGGCTCCCTACGGCGGGTCATTCGTGATTCAGGAGCACCACGCCCGCCGGCTGCACTGGGATTTCCGGCTGGAGCGCGACGGGGTGCTGGTGTCCTGGGCGCTGCCGAAAGGCGTGCCCGACGACCCTGCCCTGAACCACCTGGCCGTGCACACCGAGGATCATCTGCTGGAGTACGGCGGTTTCGAGGGGACCATACCGAGAGGGGAGTACGGCGCGGGCACGGTCACCATCTGGGACCACGGGAGCTATGAGGCGCTGAAGTGGACGCCCGGTGAGGTCAAGGTCGTGCTGCACGGGCAGCGGGTGACCGGCGGGTACGTGCTGTTCCAGACCCGGGGCAACCAGTGGATGATCCACCGGGAACGGCAGCCGCTGCCCTCCGGGATCCGCCCCATGCTGGCGGTGACCGGCGCGGCGCCCAGCGACAAGCAGGACTGGGCGCTGGAGATGAAGTGGGACGGCGTCCGGGCGCTGGCCTACATCGAACGGGGCCAGGTGCGCCTGATGTCAAGGACGGAACGCGACATCACGGTCACCTACCCCGAGCTCGCCGGCCTAGGCGCGGCCACCACGCACAAGCAGCTGCTGCTCGACGGGGAGATCGTGGTGTTCGGGGCCGGGGGCTGGCCGGAGTTCGAGGCTCTGCAGCCGCGTATGCACGTCTCCTCGGCGGCGCAGGCGGCCCTGCTGGCCGGGCAGACCCCAGTGACCTACCTGGTTTTCGACCTGCTGCAGCTGGACGGCAGGCCGCTGCTCGATCTGGGGTACCGGGACCGCCGGGCGCTGCTCGACGAGCTGAAACTGGCCGGCCCGTTCTGGCAGAGCCCGCCGAGCTTTCCCGGCGAGGATTTCGAGGCCGTGCGCGGCGTCTCGGTGGAGCACGGCATGGAAGGCGTGGTGGCCAAGCGGCTGGACTCCAAGTACGCGCCCGGTATCAGGACCGACAACTGGCGCAAGATCAAGAACCTGCGCAGCCAGGAAGCCGTGGTCGCGGGGTACAAGCCGGGAAAGGGCAACCGCGCCGGTCAGGTCGGCTCGCTGCTCATCGGGGTGAACGACTCCTCCGGGCTGGTCTACGCGGGCCACGTGGGCACCGGGTTCAGCGCGGACACGCTGCGCATGCTGGGGGACAAGCTCAGGCCGCTGCGCCGTGCTGACTCGCCGTTCGACGGCCCGGTGCCGCCCGAACACGCCCGTCCCGCGGTCTGGGTGGAGCCCCGGCTGGTGATCGAGGTGAGCTTCGACCGGTGGACCAAGGCGGGCCGGATGCGGGCCCCGGTGTACAAAGGGCTGCGTGACGACGTGGATCCCGCGGACGTGGTCCGTGAGCCCTGACGCGAAGGTGGCCGTCCGGGTGGACGGGCGGACGCTGACGCTGACCAACCTGGGCAAGGTCCTGTACCCGGAGACCGGGTTCACCAAGGCCGAGGTGCTCGACTACTACCAGCGCGTGGCGCCAGTGCTGCTGCCGCACATCGCGGGCCGGCCGCTCACCCTGAAGCGGTATCCCGAGGGCGTCGCGGGTGAGGCCTTCTTCCAGAAGCACGTCACCGCGCACCGGCCGGACTGGATCCGCACCGCCCGGGTCGACTCGGAAAGCTCGCGGGCGCGCGGAGCCAGCGTGACCTACCTGGTAGTGGACGACCTGCCCGCGCTCATCTGGGCGGCCAACCTGGCCGGCCTGGAGCTGCACGTGCCGATGTGGCGGATGCCCCGTGTACGCCGGCCGGACCTGCTCGTCTTCGACCTTGATCCGGGCGCGCCCGCCAACATCGTGGACTGCTGCCGGGTAGCTGAGGACCTGCGGCCGCTGCTGGAGGCCGAAGGCTTCGCCCCGCTGGCCAAGACCTCCGGCGGGAAGGGGCTGCAGCTGTACGCTCCGATCTCCGGCGTTACCTCGGAGGAGGCCAGCGAGAAAGCCAAGGCCTTCGCCGAACGCCTGGAACGCGATCATCCTGGCCGCGCCGTGTCCCGGATGACCAAAGTGCTGCGTACCGGCAAGGTCCTCATTGACTGGAGCCAGAACAACGGGTCGAAGACCACCGTGGCGCCCTACTCGCTACGGGCCCGCCAGAACCCCACGGTCTCGACCCCGGTCAGCTGGGACGAGGTTCAGTCCTGCCATCGGCCGCAAGACCTGTTCTTCACCGCCGGCGCGGTCCTAGACCGGGTGGCCCGGCACGGCGACCTGTTCGCGCCCCTGCTGGCCGGCTCGGGTCGCTAGCCGCCGGATCGGCGTTCGCTGATCAGCAGGAGGGCGTAGGCGGCGACGGTGGAATCGTCGGTGATCGCGCCGTCGGCGATCATTTCCTCGAACCTGGCCCTGGGCACCCACGCCTGGCGCATGTCCTGCTCTTCGTGCTCGCGCTCCGGCGGGCCGGCTTCCAGGCCG
>JASHVM010000389.1:0-3597 GCA_030044595.1 Streptosporangiaceae bacterium | reverse complement strand
AACTGACGCCCTCCTCGCCGAGCAGCACCCGCAGGCCCTCGCGGCTGATGTCGTCGACCACCCCCTCGGCGACCAGGAACTCCGCCAGCCTGGCCAGGCTCCAGGTCGAAAACGGCAGGTCACGGTCGGCTGGGCGGACCCTGGCGATCTTCTTGATCTCCCGCCGCTGCGCCACGGTGAACTTCGGCCAGCGGCCGCCCTTGTACCGGGGGTACAGCGAGCCGAACCCGCCGGCGTCGAAGTTGCCGATCACATCCCGCACCCTGTCCTCGCTGGCGAAGGCGACCTTCGCGATCGCGGCCACATCCATCCCCTGCGCGGACACCAGCACCACCTGCGCCCGCCGCCACGTCACCACCGACCCGCTGCCCCGCCGCACCATCCGCACCAGCCGCCGGCCCTCATCATCGTCGACCTCGCCCACCCGCAGCCGTCCGGTCACCGGCCCAGCCTCGGCGATCAGCACCCGCGGCGGAAACCCACCAGCGGGCAAACGTAACCTGCCACGGCACCAGTAGTAGCGGCCAGGCTCCTGCAGCTCTGCTTTATCGACTGGGGTTGGCCTCTTCGTCCCGAACCCAAGCACAGGCGCCAACTGCCAGCGTCGTAGCACGTCTGGCGGCTCCTGAATAACGAGGAAGAGGTCGCGACTTCATCGCGTTCCTCGGCGGACTGCACCCGCAGCCGTTGATAGCCGCCCTCGGGATCGATGCCACACACCCGGTGTTTCAACAGGAGGAAAAGCTGCTTAGCGACCTCGGGCGCGCTGATCTGATCCTTCGCGATGGCACCATTCCCCCTCGCCCTGATCGAAATCAAAGTGGCGGCTACCGAGCACAGAGACCAGTTCAGCCGGTACCAGAACTGGGCGGCCGGTCAGAACTCTCCCGGGCGCTCTGACCAATAGTGAAGGCCGTGTCTGCTATGTGGATAATGGGTACCTTCGCGGTGGTGGCCAAGAAACGGCGGAGGACATTCGGCACGGTCGTGCGGCTCCCATCCGGACGGATCGCCGGGTGTTAGGTTCGCGCCAAGGTCGTGCGGGGAGGGAAGACCGATGCGCGTCATGCTGCTTGCCAGCGCCTTCAACAGCCTCACCCAGCGGGTGCACACCGAACTGCGCGAGGCCGGGCACATCGTCAGCGTCGAGGTCGCTCACGGCGACGACGACGCGCTGCGCACCGCGATCAGCCGGTTCCGTCCGGACGTGATCCTTGCGCCGATGCTCACCAGGGTGGTGCCCGAGGACATCTGGTCGCAGCATCCGGTGCTGATCGTGCACCCAGGCCCGATGGGCGACCGCGGTCCGTCGTCTCTGGATTGGGCGATCCTCGAGGGCCACCCGCGGTGGGGGGTGACGGTGCTGTCCGCGGTCCAGGAGATGGACGCGGGCCCGATCTGGGCGAGCGTGCCGTTCGATGTCGCGCCGGTTGGCAAGAGCGACCTGTACCGCAGCGAGGTGTCCGACGCGGCGTCTCGGGCTGTCCATCTGGCCCTCGAGCGCTTCGCGAGCGGGACGTACCAACCGGCGCCGCTGGACTACTCCCGCCCGGACGTCACCGGCACGCGCCGCCGGCTGATGACCCAGGCGGACCGGCGCGTCGACTGGGCCGCCGACGACACCGCGACCGTGCTGCGGAAGCTGCGCAGCGGCGACTCCCAGCCCGGCGTGCTGGACGCAGTGTTCGGTGCCGAGTACTTCCTGCACGGCGCGTGCGCGGAGGACGAGTTGCGCGGCGAGCCGGGCGCGGTGATCGCGACCCGGGCGGGCGCGATCTGCCGTGCGACCGTCGACGGTGCGGTGTGGATTTTGCAGCTTCGCCCGCGGAAAGTCCCGGGCGGGCCGGCGACGTACAAGCGCCCGGCGACGCTCGTGATCGGCGACCTGCTCGCGGACGTGCCCGAGGTGCCGGTGCGCCCCGCCGACGCCGCCGGCCGGGACACGTGGGCCGACATCCGTTACCGGGAGGACGGTGCGGTCGGGTGGCTGGAGTGGCGCTTCCCCGCGGGCGCCATGAGCAGCGAGCAGTGCGAGCGGCTGCTCGCCGCCTACCGCAAGGCCGCCGCGCGGCCGACGTCGGTCCTGCTGCTCGGCCCGCGCCGGGACTTCTTCTCCAACGGCATCCACCTCAACGTCATCGAGGGCGCGGAGGACCCGGCCTTCGAGTCGTGGCGCAACATCGTGGCCATCGACGACGTCGTCGAGGCGATCTTGACGACGACGGACAAGTACACGGTCGCGCTGCTGCCCGGTAACGCGGCGGCCGGAGGGGTAATGATGGCGCTCGCGGCGGACGAGGTGTGGTGCCGCGACGCTGCCGTGTTGAACCCGCACTACCGGCTGATGGGCCTGCCCGGCTCGGAGTTCTGGACATACACGCTGCCGCGCCGGGTGGGCACCGACGAGGCGCAGGAGATCATCTCCTCGACGCTGCCGGTCAACGCGCGACAGGCGCTGGCGCTCGGCCTGGCCGACCGTGTCCTGCCCGGCGGCCCGGCCGAGTTCGAGACCCAGTCCCTGGCCGCAGCCGCCGCCCTGGCCGCCTCGCCTGACCTGAAGGTGATGCTGCTGGCCAAGTCGCGTCGTCGGGTCGAGGACGAGCGGACCAAGCCGCTGATCGCCTACCGGGCCGCCGAACTCGAGCAGATGCACCGCACGTTCTTCAACCCCGCAGAGCCACACCACGCACTCCGCACCGGGTTCGTCCGCGGCGGGCCCGGTGTCGAGCCGGCAAACGCGCGCCAGCTCGCGGTCCTCCGCGAGACACGGCTGCTCGTCCCGCTGCCAGTGCACGTCCTGGACCGCATGGCCGACCTCGTCGAGCCAGTGCCGGTCTCCGCCAGCACCGTGATCGTCCGGCAGGGCGAGCCGGGGGACTGCG
Source organism: Streptosporangiaceae bacterium (assembly GCA_030044595.1). Taxonomy (GTDB): domain Bacteria; phylum Actinomycetota; class Actinomycetes; order Streptosporangiales; family Streptosporangiaceae; genus Palsa-504. The sequence goes on along the minus strand of JASHVM010000389.1, from coordinate 715 downwards.
TCTACTTCATCGCCTCGGGCAGCTACCGCGTCGAGACGGACGGCCGCCACGTGGCCACACTGTCGGCCGGGGACACGCTCGGCGAGATCGCCGTCCTCGGCAGCGGCGTTCGCACGTCGACGGTGGTGGCGACGACGGACGGCGAACTGCTCCAGCTGTCCGGCGACTCGTTCCGGGCGGCACTGGCGGGCGACCCCCTGGTGCGGGAGGACGCGGAGGAACTAGCGCGCAGCCGCCGCGAGACCGGGTGACCTAGCCGATGCCGGGTTGCGGTTAGCGTGTCGGGTCTCCCGGGCCGGCCGCTAGGGCTCGTCGTCGAGATCGCCGACCGCGGATGGCGGTCCGCCTACTCCGCGGCCTCCTCAGACTGGCTGTCCTCCTCGTGGTCAGCGCAGATCCTCAGGCGCGACTCGTGACGCGCTCAAGAGGCTCGGAAGCTGGCTCGGCACGTAAGCGCCGTTGCTGCACCTCGCTCGGAAAACGGCCTGCCCAGTGCCTGAAACTGGCCTTTGACCTTCGGTGGAGCTGAGGGGATTCGAACCCCTGACCCCCTCCATGCCATGGAGGTGCGCTACCAGCTGCGCTACAGCCCCTTGAGCCGCATCTACGTGTCGGCGTAGACCGAGACAGCATACCGGCTGCCGGTACCTTTCCGCACCAGCCGACCGGCGATGCGGAGATCTCAGATCGGCCCGTACACGGTCAGGTCCAGCAC
>JASHVM010000388.1:0-6535 GCA_030044595.1 Streptosporangiaceae bacterium | reverse complement strand
CCGGGCCGCAGGCGGCCTTCGATGTGATCCACGGTGTGGATGAGGCGGCTGTACATCTCGATCTGGCGCCGGCCGATGACCCGGACCGTGCCGGGCACGCAGACTCGCGACTTGTCGTTGCGGTCCACGTCGGTGCACATGGTCAGCTCGGATTCCTCCTTGGCCGAGCCGAGCAGGGTCGCGATGTTCGCGGCGTCCTCGAGCGTGTCCTCGCCGCGCGCGATCGTCCCCGCGATCGGGCAGGTTTCCACCCGGTCGCCGGTGACCCGGACGTACATCTCGGGCGACGCCCCGACCAGGTACTCCCCCTCGCCCAGGTTGAACAAGAACTCGTACGGCGCCGGGTTGCGCTGCCGCAGCAGCTCGTAGAACGCGGCGGGCGACGCGCACCGGCCGTGGAACACGTGGCTCGGCACCACCTCGAACAGGTCCCCGCAGGCGAACCGCTCCCGCGCCTGCTCCACGACCCGCGCGTAGCTGCCCGGCTGCGGCGGCGGAGGAAGTTCTTTATTCCGAACGGACGGTGGTGCTTGCGGCGGGCCCGTGCGTGCCGTGCGGCGGTCGAACCCGGCCGTCGAGTCCCCCCCCGCACTCGAACTCGTAGGCGTACCTGACCGCCTCTTCGCGCTTGCGGTCCAGCACCCAGATCTCGTCGGGCAGGTGCAAGACCAGGTCCCGCTGCTCAGCCGGGCGCTGGCGGCGCAGACGCACCGGCTCGAACTGGAACGCCAGGTCATAGCCGAACGCCCCGTACAGCCCGAGATGCGGGTCGTCGCAGCCGAACGCCGCCGCGATCTCGCGCAGCGCGCTGAAGACCGTCGGCCTGCGGCTGCGCTCCTCCTCGGTGAACTCCCGGTCGGGCTCGGCGATGACGACGGTGTCCTCGGCCACCGGTTCCCCGACGCGCGCCATGGCCGCGCGGATCATCGGCAGCAGCACCCGCCCGCGACCGTTCAGGGCCCGCGCGCTGACCCGCCTGCCGACGGCGATGATCTCCGCGCACGGATCGACGTAGGCCATGTGCCAGCGGCTGTACCGGCCCGGGTACTCCATGCTGGAACTCATCACGCCACCGCGGCGCTCGTCCACGAGCGTCGCGATCCGGTTGAGCTCAACGGGGTCGAACGGGGTGGCGGTACGCGTGACTCGAACGCCGCCGCGGGTTGTCAGTTCCGTACGATGGGCGTCCACGGTGACCTCTCGGGTTCAGGCCCGGAGGCGGCCGATAAGGAGAAAGCGGCCGCCGTTCCTGGGCGGTCGCTTCTGGGTGCAGACGCAAGCCAGCGTGCCGCCTACCGGCGGCGCCACCACTGAAGGCGGTCTGATCGCGTCACGCGGCATAGCGTAGCGGATCGTCTCTGGTTCCGCTAGCGGGTGCGGGGTTGGCGCCAGCGGCGCCGAGAAGGGTCACTGGGGGCAGGCCTGGTGAAGCTCTGGCATCCGCCAGGCCGCGGCCGCGGCCGCGATGAGCTGGGCCGCGGTGCGCAGCTGCTGCTGGGACCCGTCAGGTCCGGCCGCCCCGCCGGCCGGGGTCCTGCCGCCGGAGAAGAAGGCCTCGACCATCTGCCGCACGGAGGCGTTGCCGAGCAGGCCGCCGTGGAACGCGTTGACGAAGACCACGTTCTGCGGCCACGGGCACGCGGGCAGCGTCACCGCGTCGGCTAGCGGGACCACCGCTAGCCAGGGCAGGCTGCGGTCGCGGCTGACCATCGCGAAGTAGCGGCCGCCGACCTGGCTTACCGAGTCGATCAGCGCCTGCGCCCCCGAACTGCCGTACGGAGACATCCCGGCGACCAGGTTATTGAGCGTGAGCAGGGCGTCGCCGGGCACGGTACCGTCCGCCTGGCCGACCTGGCCCGGCTCGATGATGGGGCTGAGCAGCGCCAGTGATCCAACCGGCACGTGCGGGTGCCGGGCCAGCATCGCGTACAGGCCGAGGGTCCCCTCGCTTTCCGCCACGATGTCCACGGGCGCGCGGACCTGCCGGTAGAGCTTCTCCACCTGCGTGGCCATCCGGTCGCCGAGCACCTGGATGGGCAGGTCCCCGGCCGCCGGGCCGTACGAGATCGGCTGCCCGGCGGCGGTCAGGCCGAGGTAGGAGAACTGCTGTACGAGCAGGCCGGGCTCGGCCGCCCGCAGGGCATCGGCGTCGTGGCAGCAGCTTGACCCGAACCCCTCGACCACGAGCACCGCGCCGCGCGGCTTGGATACCGATGCCGGACCGGCCGGCCCCGTGCCGGGCGTGCCGGCCTGGTTAGACGCGATGGACGCGGCCAGGCTGCCTCCTGGTTGAACCCCGGCGGCCACGTTGCTGGGGCCAGGGCCGAAGTGCACGGTCCCGGTGAAGGCCAGCCGGGTCAAGCCGACCACGAGGGCGATCACCATCACCGCCGCCAACGGCGCCACCGGGACCCAGCTGGTCCGCTGGCGAAGTGCCCGACGGATTCGCTGCAGGGTGGCGCGCCAGGGCCACGGGTGCGGCGGCCTGCCCACCGAACGCCGGACCGCCGCGGTGGTGAGCCCGTACCAGGCCCGTGCGTCGACGACGCCGACCAGCCCGGCTACGACCACGATGCCCGGCGTGTCGAGATGCGTCATCAGCACCGAGGCCAGGGACAGGACCAGGAACGTCGCGATCACCCAGGCGGCGGTGCGCACCGGGGGCAGGTGGCGCCACCAGGCCTGGCCCACGCCGCCCTGGCTGAGGGCCACGGCGGTGCCGAGCAGGATCGGCACCGCCGCCAGGTACGGCCAGGAGAACGGGACCAGGGCCACCCCGAACATCAGCGTGACCACGGGTGACAACACCAGCCCGACCAGCAGGGTCAGCACGGCGCACGACACGACGGACGCGAGGAAACTCGGCCTCGGGACGGTTGGGGTCTCCGGGATGCCCAGGGCGTTGGTGGTTTCCAGCGCGTGCGGCATCGCCGGGCCGCGAGCGCCGGGCTCGCGTGGCCAGGCCAGCTGGACCAGAACCGCGTCTACGGCCGCGCGCGCCACCAGCAGCAGGACGAGCACGGCGGCGAAGCCGAGCCAGGACTGGTTAAACGCGAACAGCCAGCGCAGGTCGTGATAGGCGGCGAGCGGCGGCAGGGCGGTGACCTGCGGGGCGAGAGCTCGGGCGTCGGGCGCCAGGAATGACAGGACAGCCGCCTCCGCCATCGCGCCCCCAGCCGAGAACGCGATGAGTCCCCGGTGCCGGAAGAACGCCCCGGCCAAAGCCGCCTCCCGCGTGCCATTGCCCCCGCTTCGGCTATCTCAGCGTAATGCGCCGCACTGCTGACCCGCTAAGGGTTTTAACCGGGCGTCGCGGGCGAGTATGCCCGGCGGCCGGAAACGTCCGGCCGCGGGCGATTCAGAACTCGAAGCCGCCGGCCCGGCCGTTGCGGTCGGCGATCAAGCCGGCCAGGGCCGAGATCGCGATCTCGGGCGGGGTCCGGGAGCCGATGTTGAGCCCGATCGGCCGGTGCACGCGGGCGATCTCGGGCCCCGGCACGCCCAGCGCGGTGAGCGCCTCGACGTGCGGGCCGACGTGGCGCGGGTTGCCCATCAGCCCGATCCACCTCGCCTTGGTGGCCAGAACGTCGCGGAGCACCACGCCGAGCTCGGCCCGGTGATGGTCGGTGACCACCACGTCCGCCGAGTCGTCGAGTTCGTCTGGCGGCACGGTGATCAGGGGAAACCCCAGGGCAGCAGCTCCGGCCGCGCGTGCCTCGTCGGGCTCGAGCAGCAAGCCGCGGAACCCCGCGTCTGCGCCGTATCTCAGTAGGTATCCGGCCACCGGCGAAGCGAAGACCGCCACCAGCGTGCGCTCGGTCGCGCCGCCTCCGGTCGAGGCGGCCGCCCCGGACGGGACGGTCCCGTGCGCCACGGCGCAGGCTGGGTCTTCATCATCGTGGTGCGTGTGATCAGTCATGCTGTCAGTTTCTCCCGCGCGGCAACCAGGTGGGTAGGGTGCAGAGGTGATCTCCCGTGACGATATCCGCCGCTGCTACGACGTGATCCGGCCCTACATCAGGCGGACGCCCGTTATCGAGGTCGACCTGAGCGAACTCGATGCGTCCGCTACGGTCCTGCCGGTGGGCACGCTCAAGCTGGAGCAGTTGCAGTGCGCCGGCTCGTTCAAGGCCCGGGGCGCGTTCACGAACCTGCTGCTGCGGGACGTGCCGCCCGCCGGGGTGGTCGCGGCCTCCGGCGGCAACCACGGCGTGGCCGTCGCCTACGCTGCCCGCAGGCGCGGCGTGCCGGCGAAGATCTTCGTGCCGACCGTGTCCGCGCCGGCCAAGATCGAGCGTATCCGCCAGCTCGGCGCCGACCTGGTGGTCACCGGCGACCGCTACGCGGACGCCCTCGCGGCCGCCCAGGACTGGGTGCAGCGCTCGGGCGCGATCAGCGTGCACGCCTACGACCAGCGCGAGACCATCCTCGGCCAGGGCACTGTTGGCCTGGAGCTGGCCGAGCAGGCCAGCGACCTCGACACCGTGCTCGTGCCGGTCGGCGGGGGCGGCCTGATCGCCGGCATAGCATCCTGGTTCGCGGGCGACGTGCGCGTTGTCGGGGCCGAGCCCGACGGCGCGCCTACCCTTAGCTACGCCAGGGCCGCGGGCCTGCCCGTCGACGCGCCCGCGGGCAGCGTCGCGGCGGACGCCCTGGCCCCGCGGCGCGTCGGCGACCTGGTGTTTCCCATCACCCAGTCGTACGTCGACGACGTGGTGCTGGTCGACGACCCCGCCATCCTCGCCGCTCAGCAGGCCCTATGGCAGACGTTCAGGATCGCGGCCGAGTCGGCCGCCTCGGTCGGGATCGCCGCGTTGCTCTCCGGCGCGTACAAGCCCGCCTCGGGCGAGCACGTCGCGGTCGTGATCAGCGGCGCCAACATGTCGCCGTCCCAGCTCGGCTAGCCCTGGACCTCCCGCGGGCGCGGATACAGGAGACTATTTACTGTGCGGTTCGTTTTCACCCCGCCAGCCGACCATGCGGCCGGGCTGCTCACCCTGCCCTGGACCGAGCCGCTGGCCCAGTGGCGCGATGACCGGCTGGTCGAGATCAGGCAGCGGGGCATCTCCCGGCACGTGGTGCGCTTTGTTTACGACGACGGAACCCTGTATGCGCTCAAGGAGCTGAGCGAGCGGCTGGCCCGCCGCGAGTACCGGGTGCTGCGGGCGCTGGCCGACCTGAACGTCCCCGCGGTCGAGGCGATCGGGATCGCCGTCGACCGCGACCCCGAGAACCCGGACGCCGACGCCATCCTGGTCACCAAGTTCCTCAGCTACGCGACCACCTACCGGGCGGTCTTCTCCAACCCGCGCGGCATCCACCCCGTCGACGGGCTGCTGGACGCGCTGGTGGAACTGCTGGTCCGGCTGCACCTGTCCGGGATCTTCTGGGGCGACTGCTCGCTGTCCAACACGCTGTTCCGGCACGACGCAGGCACGCTGGAGGCGTACCTGGTCGACGCGGAGACCAGTGAGCAGCACCAGACCCTGACCGACGGGCAGCGTGAGTACGACGTCGACCTGGCCGTCGAGCGGGTGAGCGGCGAGATGCTCGATCTGCAGGCCGGCGAGCTGCTTTCGGCCGATGTCGACCCGTTCGAGGTCGCGGACGAGCTGCGCAGGCGCTACGAGTCGCTGTGGTGCGAGCTGACCCGCGAGGAGATCCTGCGCCCGGACGATCAGCGGCACCAGATCGCCGAACGGCTGCACCGGCTCAACGAGCTCGGCTTCGACGCCGAGGAGGTCGAGCTGATCCCCACCCCAGAGGGAAACAAGCTGCGGCTGCGGACCCGGGTCGCGGAATCGGGGCACTTCGCCAGGAAGCTCTTCTTGCGGACCGGGATCGACGCCGGCGAGAACCAGGCGCGCAGGCTGCTCAACGACATCGCAGGCTACCGCGCGTACCTGGAACGGAAGGAGGGCCACCCGGTCTCCGACATCGTTGCGGCCAACCGCTGGCTAGAAGCCATCTACGATCCGGTGATCGCGGCCATCCCCGAGGATCTTCGGGACCGGCTCCAGCCGGCCGAGATCTTCCACGAGGTCCTCGAGCACCGCTGGTACATGTCGGAGGCCGCGGGCCGCGACGTCGGCACTACGGCCGCCACCAGGGCCTACGTCGAGCAGGTACTGCCCGAGGCACCCGAACCGCTCGACGAGGAGACGCTGGATGACGCGACCGCCGCGAGCGGCGAGGTGATCTAACTGGGCGGCGAGCAGGCCCCCTTGGATGATGGGACGCTGGTGTCAGCCCTCCCAGGGGCGAGCCGGATACAGGTCGGTGTCGGGCTCCTCGCCGGGCCGGCGGCTGCTGGCCTCTTGCTGGGTTTGGGTGGTGTCGTGCTGGAGGCCGCGGGTGAGGCCGCGCAGGGCGACGAGGGCGGCGATGGCCATGATGGCGGCCATGGCGTACAGGACGTCGCGGGTGGCGGCGGCGAAGTCGGCGCGGATGAAGGCGGGGATGGCGGCGGGGTTGCTGCTGCTGCCTTGCAGCTGGGCGGTCTTGGCGGCCTGGGCGGCGGCGGCGGGGCGGGGCA
>JASHVM010000387.1:0-2819 GCA_030044595.1 Streptosporangiaceae bacterium | reverse complement strand
CTGGCCAGCAGGTACTCCTCGGTGAACAGGTCCTTGTCGCGGATGTGCTCCCCGGCCGCCTCGGCGAGCCGGATGGCGAGCAGCTGACGCGGGTAGTTCCATTCGTACAAGGCCTCGGAGGCCGTGATGCCCTCGTAGCACTGCAGCCGGACCAGCGGGGTATCGATCGCGCTGGCGAGGGCCTTGGCCGCCTCGGTCTTGCCGACGCCCGGCTCCCCCTCGAGCAGGATCGGCTGCCCCATCCGGACGGCGAGGAACAGCGCCGCCGCGAGCTGGTCGCCCGCCAGGTAGCCGACCGTTTCCAAGGCGCCGGACAACGCGCCGACGTCAGGGAACCGGTCACCGAGATCGTGTGTCGACGCGCTGCTCACCATCTGTCCCGTCAAAAGTTCGCGTTATTCAGACCCAGTCTGGTCGGTTCCGAATAACGCTCAGGGTGCGAGTTTATCTTTCCGCGGCGGCCGGCTACGAATCATGGCTGATCGCCAGGTCGGTGCGGAACGGGCGGCCCTGGATGGCCCGCCAGACCTGGGCCGGGGTGAGCGGCATGTCCGCGTGCCGGACACCGTAGGGGCGCAGGGCGTCGATGACGGCGTTGACCACCGCGGGCGGCGAGCCGACCGTGGCCGACTCGCCGACCCCCTTGGCGCCGATCGGGTGGTGCGGCGACGGGGTGACGGTCTCGCCGAGCTCCCAGGCCGGGCACTCCAAGGCGGTGGGCAGCAGGTAGTCCATGAACGAGCCGCCGAGGCAGTTGCCGTCGGCGTCGAAGGCGACGACCTCCATCAGGGCCATCCCGATGCCGTCCGCGAGCCCGCCGTGGACCTGGCCCTCGACGATCATCGGGTTGATCCGCACGCCGCAGTCGTCGACCGCGATGAACCGCCGGACCGAGACCTTGCCGGTCCCCGGGTCGACGTCGACCACGCAGATGTACGCGCCGCACGGGTAGGTGAGGTTGGGCGGGTCGTAGACGCAGGTCGCGTCCAGGTGCCCCTCGACCCCCTCGGGCAGTTCCAGGCCAGAGTGGGCGGCCAGCGCGATTTCCGTGATCGTGCGCCCGGAGTCCGGGTCCCCGCGGACGAACCACCGGCCCGGCTCCCAGTCCAGGTCCGCGGGACTCACCTCGAGCATGGCCGCGGCGACGATGCGGGCGCGCTCGCGCACCTTGCGCGCCACGATCGCGGTCGCCGCGCCCGACACCGGGGTGGACCGGGATCCGTAGGTGCCCAGGCCGAACGGCGTCTGGTCGGTGTCGCCGTGCACCACCTCCACGTCGTCGGGGGAGATGCCGAGCTCCTCGGCGACGATCTGGGCGAACGTCGTCTCGTGACCCTGGCCCTGGGTCTGCACGGAGATCCGGAGCACCGCCGTACCCGTCGGGTGGATCCGCAGTTCCACGCCGTCCGCCATGCCCAGGCCGAGGATGTCCATGTGCTTGCGGGGTCCCGCGCCCACCGCCTCGGTGAAGAAGCTCACGCCGATGCCCATGAGCCGGCCGCGGATCCGTTCGGCTTGCTGTTCTTTCCTCAGCTCGTCGTAGCCGGCCATGTCCAGGGCCAGGCGCAGCGTGCGCGGGTAGTCGCCGGAGTCGTACACCCAGCCGGTCTGGCAGGTATAAGGGAACTGCTCCGGGCGCAGCAGGTTGCGCATCCGCAGGTCGGCCGGATCTTGGCCCAGCTCGAAAGCCAGCATGTCAACCAGCCGTTCCACCAGGTACACCGCCTCGGTGACGCGGAACGAGCATGAGTACGCGACCCCGCCCGGCGCCTTGTTGGTGTAGACGCCGGTCACCCGGCAGTGCGCGGCCTCCAGGTCGTAGGAGCCGGTGAACACGCCGAAGAACCCGGCCGGGAACTTGGTCGGCTGCGCCGTTCCGTTGAACGCGCCGTGGTCGGCGAGCACCGTGACCCGCACGGCCCTGATCCTGCCGTCCCGGGTGGCCGCCAGCTCGCCGTGCATGTGGAAGTCCCTGGCGAAACAGGTGGACATCAGGTTCTCCGACCGGTCCTCGACCCACTTCACCGGCCTCCCGGTGACCATCGAGGCGACGATCGTGCACAGGTAGCCCGGGTAGATGGGCACCTTATTGCCGAACCCGCCGCCGATATCCGGCGAGATCACGCGGATCTTGTGCTCGGGCAGGCCGGCCACCATGGCGTACAGGGTCCGGTGCGCGTGCGGGGCCTGAGTCGTTTCCCAGATCGTCAGCTTGCCCGTCACCCGGTTGAAGTCCGCGACCGCGCCGCACGTCTCCAGCGGCGCCGGGTGGACCCGCGGGTAGAGCATGTCCTGCGTGATCCTCACCTCGGCGTCGCGGAACACGCCCGCGGCGCGGGCGGCGTCGCCGGCCTCCCAGTCGAAGATGTGGTTCGTGGCGCGGCCCGGCTGGTCGTCGCGGACGACCGGAGCGCCGGGGTCAAGCGCGTGCCGGGCGTCGGCCACCGCGGGCAGCGGCTCGTAGTCCACGTCGATCAGCTCGAGGGCGTCCCGGGCGGAGTAGCGGTCCTCGGCGACGACGAACGCCACCTCCTGGCCCTGGAACCGCACCTTGTCGGTGGCGAGCACGGCCTGCGTGTCGCCGGACAGGGTCGGCATCCAGGCCAGGTTCAGCCGGGCCAGGGTTTCGCCGGTGATGACGGCCCGCACCTTCGGGTGAGCCTCCGCGGCGATGGTATCCACGGAGGTGATTCGGGCGTGCGGGTGCGGGCTCCTCAGCACCGCGCCGTACAGCATGCCGGGCAGGCGCACGTCGTCGACGAAACAGCCCTGGCCGCGGATGAACCGCTGGTCCTCCTTGCGGAGCCGCCGGCCAAAGC
>JASHVM010000386.1:0-3228 GCA_030044595.1 Streptosporangiaceae bacterium | reverse complement strand
TTGCCCGCCTGCTCGCCGAGCGCCGCGGTCAGGTCCGCGGCCACGCCGGGGCCGGCCAGCACGCGGGTCGCCGCGGTGCAGTCTTGCCCGGCGTTGAAGTACCCGGCCCCGGCGATCCCCTCCGCCGCGGCCTGGACGTCCGCGTCGTCGAAGACCACCACGGGCGCCTTGCCGCCCAGTTCGAGGTGGACCCGCTTGAGGTCGTCGGCGGCGGCGCGCGCGACTTCCATGCCCGCCCGCACCGAGCCGGTGATCGACACCATGCTGGGCGTCTTGTGGACGACCAGCTCGCGCCCTGTGTCGCGGTCACCGCAGATCACGTTGAATACGCCCGGCGGCAGGAACTCGGCCGCGATCTCGGCCAGCAGCACGGTGGATGCCGGGGTCGTGTCGGACGGCTTGAGCACGACGGTGTTGCCCGCCGCGATGGCCGGCGCGAACTTCCAGATCGCCATCATCATCGGGTAGTTCCAGGGGGTCACCTGGGCGCATACCCCGATCGGCTCACGCCGGATCATGGAGGTGTGGTCCCGCATGTACTCGCCCGCGCTGAGGCCCTCCAGCACGCGCGCGGCGCCGGCGAAGAACCTGACCTGGTCCACCGAGGGCGGGATCTCTTCCGACCGCGTCAGGGCGACCGGCTTGCCGGTATTGCGGGTTTCGGCCTCGACGAGCTCGTCGGCGCGTTGCTCCATCGCGTCGGCGATCCTGAACATGGCCAGGCTGCGCTCGGACGGGGTGGTGTCCCGCCAGGCCTCGAAGGCGTTCGCCGCGGCCTGCATCGCGGCGTCCACGTCCTGGCGGCTAGAGACCGGCGCACGCGCGTAGACCTCGCCGGTACTGGGGTCGATCACGTCGCTGGTGCGCCCGGAGGCGGCGTCGGTGAACTTGCCGTTTACGAAATTCTGCAGCGTGCGGTCCGTCATCTCGAGCCCTCCATCCGTCGCAGTACCGAGCCCGCGGCAGGTCCTGGATCCTCTGCGATCCAGAATACGAGCTTCGCAGATAATGGAGTATCTTCACAAGTGAATCAGTTGCTATATTTACATATAGCTACGAAATCAGTTGATATATACCGGACGTGGAGACGGAGGCGACCGAATGGTCCATACCCCGAGGGTGCTCCCGACTCCAGGCCCAGGAAGCGTCGTACTCGACGATATCTCCAAGCAGATCATCGAGCAGCTGCAACAAGACGGCAGGCGTTCCTACGCCGCGATCGGCAAGGCGGTCGGGCTGTCCGAGGCAGCCGTCCGGCAGCGGGTACAGCGCCTCCAGGACGCCGGCATCATGCAGATCGTCGCGGTCACCGATCCGCTGACGATGGGCTTCCGGCGTCAGGCCATGATCGGCATCAAGACCGACGGCGATCTGGAGAAGGTGGCCGATCAGCTCGCTGACATGGACGAAATCGACTACGTAGTGATCAGCGCGGGCTCGTTCGACGTCCTGGCCGAGGTCGTCTGCGAGGACGACGACCACCTGCTGGAGATCCTGGGGCGGGTGCGCGCGGTCCCGTACGTGACGAACACCGAGACGTTCGTGTACCTCAAACTGCGCAAGCAAACCTACTCCTGGGGAACGAGATGACATCCAGCTCCGACGCCGTCGAGAACACGCAGGAAGCCGCCAAGCGCAACCTGTGGCTGCACTTCACCCGGATGTCGTCCTACGACGACAGCGATGTCCCGGTGATCGTGCGCGGATCGGGCGCCTACGTCTTCGATCAGCACGGCAAGCGCTACCTGGACGGGCTGTCCGGCCTGTTCGTGAGCCAGGTCGGCCACGGCCGCACGGAGATCGCCGAGGCGGCCGCGCGGCAGGCCGCGGAGCTCGCGTACTTCCCGCTGTGGTCGTACGCGCACCCGAAGGCCATCGAGCTGGCGCGGCGGCTGGCCGAGCTGGCCCCGGGAGACCTGAACCGGGTGTTCTTCACCACCAGCGGCTCGGAGGCCGTCGAGTCGGCGTGGAAACTGGCCAAGCAGTACTTCAAGCTGACCGGTCACCCCGGCAAGTACAAGGTGATCAGCCGCGACATCGCCTACCACGGCACGTCCATGGGCGCGCTCGCGGTCACCGGCCTGGCCGACATCAAGCACCCGTTCGAGCCGCTGCTGGCGGGCGGCGTCCGGGTACCGAACACCAACTTCTACCGTGCCCCGGACTTCCTGGCCGGAGACGAGGCGGAGTTCGGGCGCTGGGCGGCGGACGAGATCGAGCGAGCCATCCTGCGCGAGGGGCCGGAGTCGGTCGCCGCGGTCTTCCTGGAGCCGCTGCAGAATTCCGGTGGCTGCTTCCCGCCGCCGCCCGGGTACTTCGAGCGCGTCAGGGACATCTGCGACCGGTACCACGTCCTGCTGGTCTCCGACGAGGTGATCTGCGCGTTCGGCAGGCTCGGCTATTACTTCGGCTCGCAGCGGTACGGGTACCAGCCGGACATCATCACCTTCGCCAAGGGCGTGACGTCCGGGTATTCCCCGATGGGCGGGATGCTGGCCAGCGACACGCTGATGGAGCCGTTCACGGAAGGAACCGCCACGTTCCTGCACGGCATCACGTTCGCCGGCCACCCGGTATCGGCCGCGGTCGCGCTGGCCAACCTGGACATCTTCGAGAAGGAAGATCTGCTGGGGAACGTCCGCGCCAACGAGTCCGCGTTCCGGGCCACCCTGGAAAGGCTCTACGACCTTCCGATCGTCGGCGACGTCCGCGGCGACGGGTACTTCTACGGCATCGAGATGGTCAAGGACAAGGTCACCCGCGAGACGTTCACCAGCGAGGAGTCCGAGCGGCTGCTGCGCGGGTTCCTGTCGCACGCGCTGTTCGACGCCGGGCTGGTCTGCCGCACCGATGACCGCGGCGACCCGGTGGTCCAGCTCGCCCCGCCGCTCATCTGCGGCCAGCAGGAATTCGACGAGATGGAGCAGATCCTGCGCGCGGTGCTCACCGAGGCCTGGGCGCGCATCTGACGGCCGCCGGCCGGCCGGCTGAACATTCACCCGCTGGCGGAACCCGACATTCCGCGCCGCCATCTGACGTTTACTCGCCCCCGTTACGTTTCCGTTATGCCCGCGAACGGTGTTGACCCGGGGGGGCGACCCCGCGGAACCCGCCGCGCGCGCGAGGGCGGCCCGCCTGTCCGTACGTCCTCGGCCATGTCGCGCCGGCAGGTGCTCGCCGCCGCCGGGGGCACGGGCTTGATCGCGGCGGCCGGCCGCCCGGCCCGGG
>JASHVM010000385.1:0-2678 GCA_030044595.1 Streptosporangiaceae bacterium | reverse complement strand
CAGCCGGTAGATGGCCTCGCGCAGCGCGCGGGCACCGGCCAGGTCCGCCTCGGCCAGCGCGGGCTGGCTGTGTCCCAGCCCGGCCTCGGAGCGCCAGCGCGCCAGGTCAGCCGGCGAGCGCAACTGCTCGACAGGCCGCGAGTGCCGCCACAGCACGGTCGAGCACAGGTCCAGGCTCACCCGGCCCGCGCGGAAACGGAACGCGTCACCGTCCGCAGTCCGGGGCGATCCGCTGCTGCTCACCAGCCCAACGTAATAGGTTTAACCAATTACATCAACACGGCGGGCGTTCACCGGCACATACCTGTCACCGACGCGCCATGCCCGGCCGCCACGCTGATGCTCCGCGGGGAAGAGCCCGCGCCCGGCACGGTTGCCGTCACCGGCAAGGCCCGAGTTCACCGGCGTGATATCACGCCAGTGCAGAAGAAAGGCAACTGGAGGATCAACGACAGGACAGGGATATTTTGCCAAAGCTGAGGAACTTCTCAGCCAAGCCGGCGAGCTCTTCGAGTCCGACGAACCATCGGCGGCAGAAAGCCGCTGACGTTCATGACATTCATCCTACGCCGCGGCAGCGCTGATACCCCACTTGGAACCCGGCAATATCACGACACTGACATTGGGCCTAGCATGAGCCCGCTCCGCGACAAAGATTTCCAGCTCCTCGCTGATGTCATCCTCATGGAGCCGGACAACCCGGCCGCGAAGACGCCGGGCCGAAGCAAACACCGAGTTCACCACCTTGGCCCGGTCATCGTTCAGCGTCCCGTGAAACGCCAGCAAGGTTACGCAGCCGTCCGGCGAGCGGATCCCGTGGATGCTGAACTGGACCGCACCATGCTCGGGATGGATGACGTTCATCAAGGGCCACTCGTAGGCAGACCGTCTAACCGTGCGCCTCATTCCCATAGGCCGCAGCGTACGTTACGAGCGCTATGGACGCTAAGCTAGCGGCGTTATTCACATTCTTTTACCAGGAACCTGTAACATTTAAAGACTACGCAACATATGTAACAATTCCTGATGTAATACAGCCACCCGGATCGCCACACAGTTGCCTCATATGACAGGGCGTCGGCGACGTCGTCGTGGTGCCGGTAACGTCACAGGCAGATTCAGGCGGCAGCTAGCCCGAAGTTCCCCCGTGGTACCCGCTGGTGCGGTGCGGGGCAGAGCGGGATCGTCGCGGATAGCCGATCTGACGATGTGCGCGCGGGCCGGGGCACGTACTGTGCGTGGGTAAGCGGGACTCTTGTCCGCTGCTCGCCCTGCCGGAGGAAACGTTTCAGTGTCCTCCGCCACGACGGTCTACCCCCGCGTTGAAACAGCCTTCCCGACGGCTGTCGCGGCGGTCGCGTCTTCTGTCCACCCGCGAACGAAAGGCCGCCCCATGCCTCAGCGACCGATCATCGTATTCGATGTCAACGAGACCCTGCTCGACCTAGATTCGATGAACCCGATCTTCGAGCGGATCTTCAACGACCCGGCCGCCATGCGCCTATGGTTCGCCGACCTGATCACCTACTCTGAGGCGCTCACGCTGGCCCGCGTCTACGTCCCGTTCACCGACATCGGCGCCGCCGTGCTGCAGATGCTCGCCGCGACACGTGGCATCACGGTCAGTGACGCCGACGGTGCCGAGCTCACCAACCGGTTCGCCGCCATGCCGCCGCATCCCGAGGTCCCCGCCGCCCTGCGCCGGCTCCGCGACCACGGCTTCCGGCTGTTCACGCTCACCGACAACACCCTGGCGATCTCCGGGCGGCAACTGGAGCACGGCGGCATCGTCGACCTGTTTGAGCGCCGCTTCAGCGTCGACGAGACCGTACGACGCCACAAGCCCGCGCCCGAGGCCTACCACTCGGTGGCGACCGCGCTCCAGATCGATCCCGCCGATATCTGCCTGATCGCGAGCCACGTCTGGGACACGATCGGTGCTAGCGCGGCCGGCTGGCAGAGCGCGCTCATCCTGCGCGAGGGCAACGCCCCGCTCGGCGTCGGCCCGCAGCCGGACTTCATCGGCAAGGACCTCGACGCGGTCGCCGACCAGCTAATCGAACGGTACCCCGCAACCGGGAACGCCGGTCAATAAGTGCGCTGACCCTTGGCGCGGCCGGTACGAGACCGCGCCGCGGGCGCCGCAGCGTGCTCGCAGAAACCGCACGCACCTGCTGAAATAGCGATGACCAGCGCGGAGTTGAATATAAGTGCACCGTGCGCCCGCACCCAGCAGGCCGCACCTTGACGAAGGAGTTAACGTGGCGGACACCTACCGCAAGGATCCCGAGGCAATCTCCCGGCTGACGCGGAAGCAGTACCAGGTCACCCAGGAGAAGGGCACCGAGCCGGCGTTCCACAACGAGTACTGGGATAACAAGGAGCCCGGTATCTACGTCGACATCGTGTCCGGCGAGCCGCTATTCGCGTCGGTCAGCAAGTTCGACAGCCACACCGGCTGGCCGAGCTTCACCGCTCCGGTCGAGCCGGGCAACGTGGTCGAGCGACGGGACTTCAGCCACCTGATGATCAGGACCGAGGCCCGCTCCGCGCACGGCGACAGCCACCTCGGCCACGTATTCCACGACGGGCCCGCCGACGCCGGAGGCCTGCGCTACTGCATCAACTCCGCCGCCCTCCGCTTCATCCCGGTCGATGACCTGGACCGCGAAGGGTAC
>JASHVM010000384.1:0-9769 GCA_030044595.1 Streptosporangiaceae bacterium | reverse complement strand
CTCCGCGACAACCCGGACATCGCCAACGAGATCGAGAAGCGAATCAAGGAGAAGCTCGGGGTGGGGCCGCGTCTCGACGCAGACGCCACGGCCACCGAGTCCGCCCCCGCCGCCCGCGGGTCCGCACCCGCCGGCAACGGGGTCGGCCTACCGCGGAGGGTCGCCACGCCCCCGGGTGTCACGGTCTAGCCAGAGATGGCCTCCCGCAGGCAGGCTTCGGGGTCACCGTCCAAGACCGAGGTCAGTGACCCCGAAGCGCGGGCCAGGCAGATCTGCCTGCGGCTGCTGACCGTCGCGCCGCGGACCAGGGCGCAGCTGGCCCAGGCGATGCGCCGCGGACGCGTGCCAGCCGAAGCCGCCGAATCCGTGCTCGAGCGCTTCACCGATGCAGGGCTGATCGATGACGCGGCCTTCGCCCGGGCCTGGGTCGAGTCCCGGCACCACAGCCGCGGGCTGTCCCGCCGATCGCTGTCCGCTGAGCTCCGGCGGCAGGGTGTCGATACCGAGGAGATCCGCGAGGCGGTCGACGCCCTCGACCCGGAGCAGGAGGTCGCCACCGCCCGGCGCCTGGCCGAGCAGAAGATGGCGGGTACCCGCGGCCAGCCGCCCGAGGCCCGGGCCAGGCGGACGGCGAGCATGCTCGCCCGGAAGGGCTATCCGCCCGGCCTGGTCTTCAGGCTGATCAAGGACGTGCTGGAACAGGAACGCCCGGGCCAGGGCGTAGACCTCGAGCTCGATCCGGATCAGTACCTGGACCCGGACGAACCTTAACGCCGGCGTCTTCCCGGACGACCCGCCGTCATGCCCGCCGGGCGAGGAAGCACGCCGTCATCGTGACGGCCTGCCGTCAACGTGACCGTCTCCCGTTACAGGGACGGCCTGCCGTACCGGGCGAGGACGGCGGGGCCGGCCTGCTCGGCGGCCAGGCACTCCAGGTACGCGGGCGGCTGGCCGGCCGGGAAAAGCTGCTCGCCGCCGCCGAGGATCGTGGGGAAGGTCAGCAGCCGGTACTCGTCGATCAGGTCCTCGGCCATCAGCGCGTGCACGACGCTCAAGCTGCCGGCGATGATCACGTCACGCCGCTCGCCCTTGACGGTGTCGATGAGGGCGCCGTCCACGACGCGCGAGTTCGGCCACGCCGAGGCGTCGGCCAGCGCGCGGGTGGCGACCAGCTTGGGCACGGCGTTCATGCGCGCGGAGAACGGGTCATCGCGTCCGGGCCAGATCCGCGCGAACAGCTGCCAGGTCGTGCGGCCCAGCAGCAGGACCCCGTCGTCTAGCGTGCGGCCGAGCCGGAACTTGTCCCCGGCTACCGCCTCGCGCCCGTGCCGGAACGCCCAGCCGCCGGCCGGCGTGCCTTCGGATCCGTCCGGGTCCGACACGATCCCGTCCAGGGTGATGAACTCGATGACGATGACGCTCACGATGGGTCTCCCTAAGATCGATGCTCACCGGTACGTACCGGCGGCACCGGCCTAACTCATCGCGCCGGGCGGAACTCGCCGAAACGAACCTGCCCGGGCAGGCCGAACGTCTCGAACACGCGTGGGTCGGCGAACACGACGTTGCGTGCCACCCGCCCGTCCGCGACCGTGAGGACCTGAAGCGTGTGCAGCCGGTGCCCGCCGGCCGGATCCGGCGCGTACGCGGCGAGCGCGGGCTGCCCGTTGGCGCTCAGGCGCCTCATTCCCCACCCGGTCCCGCGCATCTCGAACACGCGCCGCATGAACAGGCCGTAGTCGCGGCTGCCCCGGTACCACAGCGGCACCGGCGGCATCTCCAGGACCGCCTCATCGGCCACCAGCCGCACCAGCGCCGGGACGTCGGCCGCCTCGAACGCCTGCATGTATCGCTCGATCACCGCGCGTATCCCCGGATCGTCCGGCTCGGTGACCTCGGCCACCTCGCCAATATCCGCCAGGGCCGCGCGGGCCCGCTGCAAGGCGCTGTTGACGGCCGGGACCGTGGTCTCAAGCTGTTCGGCGACCTCGGCGGCGCTGAACTCCAGTACCTCGCGCAGCACGAGCACTGCCCGCTGCCGCGGCGGCAGGACCTGCAGCGCGGCCACCAGCGCGAGCCGCATGTCAGCCCGCAGCCCAATGTCCAACCGCGCATCGGGAAACGGCTCCAGCCAGGGAATGTCGAACGCCGGAGTCAGCGGCGCCCCGGGATCATCGCTCGGCGCGCCCAGCCCGGACGGCAACGGCCGTCGCGCGCGCCCCTCCAGCGCCGACAGGCACGCGTTGGCCGCGATCCGGTACAGCCAGGTGCGTGCCGACGCGCGTGTCCGGTCGTACCGGTCGCGCGCCTTCCACGCCCGCAGCATCGTCTCCTGCGCCAGATCCTCGGCCTCGTGAAACGAGCCCGTCATCCGGTAGCAGTACGCCACCAGCTCACCCCGGTACGCCTCGAACTCCACGCGCCCATCATCGCGCACGTACTCTGCTGACAGCACCGGCCCGGACCGATCGGCACGCCGCGAGACGACGGGGAAACTATGCGGATCACCCCTGGCGTCGTGACAACGAAAAGGCGAACGGACCCACAGAGAGGAGACTCAAGGTGTCGGCAACTCTCAAGGTGTCGCATAAAGCAATCGGAGTGGAGGTCCGGCGTGGCACGTTCGATGTCCTAGTTGACGGTAAGCGAGTCGGGTCGGTTGAAATGAACGATACGATCGAAACGCCCGTCGAACCTGGACGTCACACCCTCCAAGTCCGCAATGGCCGAAACTCGAGCCGAACTGAGACCTTCGATGCCGCCGAGGGCGAAGTGATCGCCTTCCGATGCACCGGCAAGAGGTTCTTGCCGCTCTTTCTCGCGTCCTTCGCCGTTCCCAGCCTGGCGCTCAAGCTCCATCGGGAGTAATCAGCGGCGCGAATTCGCCGCGATAAGCCTCCGAAAACGACAATTTGCAGCCGATTATTTCAGGACAGCAGGCCGCGCGAAACGTGATAAATATGACGCAGACTTTAATACCACGATGGCGTGAGGCCAGTTCCCTGAAGATAAATGCCCGCGGACCTGGCGGCGGTCAGGTCGTCAGGGAGGCGCAGGAGGGTCCGGCCGCAATCGCTCTCTGTCGTCAAATGAAGAAATCGTGACCGTGGGGTTACGGTAGAGCGAAGCGGAAGAGAACATTAACCAAACAGCGCCCTCGCTGCCCCGATGATCGCTTGCCAGCTAGCCCGATTATTCCTACCATTATAGCGCCATTAGTCCCAGGTCACGAGACGATTGGGTTTCTGTCAAGAGGGCCGTTCAGTTTGTGCTGGGCGCGTACGGTGATCAGCTAGCGCGCCCGCATGCGGGACACGTCATAAGAGCGTGTGGGGGAAGCATCATGAAAGTAGTGGTGGCCCTCGGCGGGAACGCCCTGCTGCGCCGGGGACAGGAACGCCGGCCCATCAAATGGCTACGCGACCGGGGCTGCGTCGTAATCTGCGCCGGCGGCGGGATTCCCACCCCTGAGCGGCGAGCCATCGCCCGAGCTGATCCAGACGCCCTGCTGTCTGAGTACAAAGCGGAGTTCACAGCAGGATCGATGCTCCCCAAGGTGACAGCCGCGTGCGACTTCGCCAAGGCCACCGGGAAACCGGCGGCCATCGGTGCGCTGGCCGGCATCGACGCGACGCTCGCCGGCGCAGCCGGTACCCGCGTCGAGACCGGCGTCACAGGCGTCGTGTTCGCCCCCTCCTGAACCCATCTGGCTTATCCGTCCGAGCAAGGAGATCACCGTGCCGCTGGGAGCGTATTCGGCGGTGAGCCGGCTGCACCGGTCAGGTCCGGAGCATTCACGGCTGCCCACCATCAAGGCCATCCTCGTCGCCACCCGCGGACCGTTAGAGAGGAGGCGCTGTCTCCAAGGCCGCCACCTTGCCGCGAGGCTGAGCCGTGAACCTGTAACCACATCTTAACCTTCTGTCCTTCATCCATCCCCCATCCGTTAACCCGCGAGTACCCGCAGCCCAGCCAGACTGGACTCGCACAGTATGGTTTCAGGCTGACCGGCCGCCGGGGATCGCGCTCATCACGGCCGAAAACATAAAGGAGCACCCGAACATGCAACTTCGACGCAGACCGAAGGTCCTATCGGCGGGGATCGCCTGCGTGGCGACGGCACTTTCCGTCGCCGCATGCTCTTCGTCGAGCAGCCCCACCACCACCAGCACGTCGACCAGCACCGCAACCGCGACGAGCACCAGTGCCGCCCTCACCGGCACGCTCAACGGGAGCGGATCGACGTTCCAGACCACCTACCAGGAGGCGGCTATCGCGTCCTTCAAGTCGGTCCAGCCCGGCATGACGGTCAACTACGGGAGCGGCGGCTCGGGCAAGGGGCGGTCCGACCTGGCTTCGGGGGTCGTCAACTACGCCGGCTCGGACTCGCCGATTCCCTCCTCCGAGATGTCGAGCTTCAACGGCAAGACGGTGCTCTACTTCCCGGTCTTCCTCGGCCCGATCACGATCTCGTACAACCTGTCCAGCCTGAGCAAGCCGCTGAACCTGGACGCGACGGTCATCGCCGACATCTTCCAGGGCAAGATCACGACGTGGAACAACTCGGCGATCACGGCGCTCAACTCCGGCGTCACCCTGCCCAGCACCCCGATCACCCTCGCCGTCCGCTCTGACTCCTCGGGCACGACGCAGAACTTCTCCTTGTACCTGGAGACGGCCGCGAAGAGTACCTGGACGCTCGGCAGCAACTCGATCATCAAGTGGCCCAGCACCGCCCGTGCCGGCAACGGCAACGGCGGCGTGGCGTCGATCATCAAGTCCACCCCCGGGGCCATCGGGTACGTGGACTACGCCGACGCCAAGGCCTCGGGGCTGACCTTCGCTAGCGTCAAGAACTCCTCCGGCAACTACATCGCCCCCTCGCCGACGTCGGCGTCCGTGGCCGGGGACGGGATCACCGTCGCGTCGAACCTGACCTTCCACGCGGTCGATTCCTCGGAGGCGCAGGCGTACCCGATCACCTACCAGTCCTGGGTCCTGGTCTACGCGACCCAGCCGAACGCGAACGACGCGAACATGCTCAAGGCGTGGATCGGCTACCTGATCGGAAGCGGCCAGAGCATGCTCGACAGCCTGGGCTACGCGCCGCTGCCCAGCAGCATCAAGACGATGGCCCAGGCGCAGCTCAGCAAGATAACATCGTGACCATCGTGACGCAGATCGGCAAGACGGGCTGGTCACCGTGACCACTGTGACGCAGGCGGGTCCGGCCGCTCAGGCCGGACCCGCCCACCCTCTGGAGCACCGGCGGCCGCTCGGAGACCGCACGTTCGCGATCGTCGCGCTCGCGTGCGGCCTGCTGGTGCTGGCCATCCTCATCCTGATCGCCGTCTCGACCAGCCAGCAGGCCTCGTCGTGGTTCAGCACCGAGGGCCTGAAGATCTTCACCAACAACTGGAACCCGGCGGCCAACGACTACGGCGCCCTGGCCTTCATTTACGGCACGGCCGTGACGGCGATCATCGCGCTGATCCTGGCCGTCCCGGTCAGCGTGGGCATCGCCCTGCTGCTGACCGAGGTCGTGCCGTACCGGTGGTCACGGCCGATCGTGTACGTGATCGACCTGCTCGCCGTCGTCCCGTCGGTCGTCTGGGGCCTGTGGGGGATCCTGGTGTTCGCGCCCTGGATCCAGCACATTTACGCCCATATCGCGAGCGTCGTCAACGGCGTCCCGGTGTTCGGCTTCTTCTTCGGGACGCCCACCAGCGGGGCCTCGTTCTTCACCGCCGGCATCATTCTGGCCTTCATGATCACCCCGATCGTGACCTCGCTGTCGCGAGAGGTCATCGCGACGGTACCGGCCATCGACAAGGAGGGCGCGTACGCGCTGGGCGCCACCCGCCTGGAGATGATCCGCGGCGCCGTCTGGCCGCACAGCCAGGGCGGCGTCGTCGGGGCTGTGCTGCTGGGGCTCGGCCGGGCCATGGGCGAGACGATCGCGGCCGCGCTGGTGATCGGCTCGTCGGCCACGATCACGTCGCGCCTGTTCGCCCCCGGCTACAACATGCCCGCGGTCATCGCGAACCAGTTCGGCGAGGCGTACGGCGTGTTCCGCGCCGCTCTGATGGGGCTCGGCGTACTGCTGTTCGCGTTCACGATCATCGTCAACGTCATCGCCCGCGGCATCGTGGAACGCTCCGCCCGGCGCAAGAGGGGTGGCTGATGGCCGTCATCGCCGACCAGCACCAGGTCGACCTGCGCGAGCCGAAGGGCTGGCGACGTAGCAGCAACCGCATCGCCACCATCCTGATGGTGACCTCGTTCGTGGTCGTGCTCATCCCGCTGGGGTTCGTCCTGTTCACGGTCATCGCCAAGGGCGCCTCGGTCATCAGCTGGAAGTTCCTGACCGGCGGCCCGATCCCGCCGAACGTGCTGCCCGCCGACGTGGGCGGGATGGGCCCGGCGGTCCTCGGCACGATCGAGATCACCGGCATCGCCACGGTCATGGCCGTGCCGCTCGGCATCCTGGGCGCGGTCTACCTCAACGAGTACGGCGGCAAGAACCCGCTGGCGACGCTCATCGGGTTCATGTCGGACGTGATGACCGGCGTGCCGTCGATCGTGATGGGCCTGTTCATCTTCTCGATCTGGGTGCTGCACTTCGGCTTCTCGGGCTTCGCCGGCGCTCTCGCCCTGGCCTGCCTGATGCTGCCGATCGTCATCCGGTCCACCTACGAGATGCTCAGGCTGGTGCCGAACTCCCTGCGCGAAGGCAGCTACGCCCTCGGCGCCACCAAGGCCCGCGTGACGGTGACCGTGGTGCTGCCGGCCGCGATCGGCGGGATCGTCAGCGGCGCGCTGCTCGCCGTCGCCCGGGCGGCGGGTGAGACGGCACCGCTGCTGTTCACCATCCTCACCGTGACCGCGGCGAACCCGAACGTGTTCTCCGGCGCCAACACCTCGCTGCCCTCGCAGATTTTCGTGAACGCGTCATCGCCATACGATGGCGCGCAGGCGCGCGGCTGGGGCGCGGCGCTCACCCTCATCGCCATCTGCTTCATCCTCATGATCGTCGCCCGTCTCGTCACCGCCCGATTCGCCCGATACCAGCACTAGGAACGCCATGGAACAGTCCGAGCAGCAATTCATCCCCAAGCTTCAGGTACCGCAGTCCGCCGCCCAGCAGCAGGCGGCGGCGACGACATCGGGCGACCACATCTTCGATGTGAAGAACATCTCGTGCTACTACGGCTCGTTCAGGGCGGTCACGGATGTCTCGCTGATCATCTACGAGAACGAGATCACCGCGTTCATCGGTCCGTCGGGGTGCGGCAAGACAACCGTGCTGCGGTCGCTGAACCGAATGAACGACCTGGTGGTGGGCGCCCACGTCGAGGGCGAAGTGGACTACCGCGGGGCGAACCTGTACGGCAAGGACGTCTCCCCGATCGCCGTCCGCCGCCGCATCGGCATGGTCTTCCAGAAGCCGAACCCGTTCCCGAAGTCGATCTACGACAACGTCGCCTACGGACCGCGCATCAACGGCGTCCACAACAAGGGCAAGCTGAACGAGATCGTCGAGCGCTCGCTGCGCCAGGCCGCGCTGTGGGACGAGGTGAAGGACCGGCTGAACAAGTCGGGCCTGGGCCTGTCCGGCGGGCAGGCGCAGCGCCTGTGCATCGCGCGCACGCTCGCCGTCGAGCCGGACGTCATCTTGATGGACGAGCCGGCCTCGGCGCTCGACCCGATCGCGACCGGCGCGATCGAAGACCTGATGAAAGAGATCAAGTCGAAGTACACGATCGTGATCGTCACGCACAACATGCAGCAGGCCACGCGGGTCAGCGACCGCACCGCCTTCTACTCCGTGCTCGTCAACCCCGAGAGCGACACCCGCACCGGTACGCTCGTCGAATACGCCCCGACCGCCGAGCTTTTCGAGGACCCGCAAGACGAGCGGACCAAGGCCTACGTCACCGGCCGGATGGGCTGAGCCGAGGGAGCGCAGATGCCCGGAATCCTCGTCGGGGTCGACGGCTCGAATCATTCTGGCCGCGCCCTGGCCTGGGCGATACGCGAGGCCGCGCGGCACCGCGTCCCGCTGACCGTCATGACCGTTCACCAGCCCCAGGTCCGCCCGGCTACCCAGGTGCTGTGGAACGTGCCTGAGCTGCCTGAAGATTGGCACGGTGAAGAAGAGGTCGCCCGGGCCGCGGTCAGCCAGTTCGTGGAGAAGGTGTCGAGCGAGATCGGCGAGCAGGCCCCCGAGATCACCGTGAACGCGGTCATCGGCGATCCGGCCGAAGAGCTGATCAAGGCCTCACGCGACGCCGACCTGGTCGTCGTGGGGTCCCGCGGCGTCGGCGGGTTTGCCAAGCTCCTGATGGGCGCGGTGAGCAGCAAGGTGGTACAGCACGCGGACTGTCCCGTCGTGGTCGTCCGGGAAACTCGCTAGGCCCCGCGTGTGAAGAAGCCGATTCAGCACGAGCGAGGTAGGTTCTGACAATGGTCGAGCACCGACAGGAATTTCAGCGCGAGCTAGAGGCCATCGAGGCCAGGATCATCGAGCTGTTCGCCATGGTCGCCGAGGACCTGCCCCAGGCGACCAACGCCCTGCTGAGCGGCAACAACCAGGCGGTTGGGGTGCTGGCCGAACGCCAGAAGGTGATCAACGCCCTGTACCCGGAGATCGAGCAGCTGGTCAACCGGCAGATCCTGCTGCAAGCGCCCGTCGCCGAAGACCTGCGTTTCTTGCTGTCCGTGCTGCGGATCGTGCCCGACCTCGAGCGCTCCCACCATAGCGTGATGGAGATCGCCGCCCGGGCTAACTTCATCCTCAGCGAGGACCTCTCGCCGCGCACCCGCGGTCTCGTCGAGGGCATGGGAACGATGGCGTCGGAGATGTGGCGGCAGGCCGCGGACTCCTGGTACAAGCGCGACCCTTCCGTCGCGTTCGCGCTGGCCGAGCGCGATAACCAGATGGACGAGCTGCACGCCAGCCTGATCGGCGAGCTTGCGTCGGGACGGATGACGGTACCGGTGACGATGGAGATGACCCTGGTAGCGCGCTTCTACGAGCGCCTGGGCGACCACGCGGTCAACATCGCCCGCCGGGTGATCTACCTGGCCGGATCGGCGGCCGACACGGGACCTGCCACCGATGCGGGATCTGCCACCGACTGACCCGTCACCTGTACTGCGCGACGCATCGGATGACACCACCGCGGCTGACAGCAAGGCGTCCGTAGCTTGATAAAAAGGTTATCAAGCCTTAACCTCACGGCAACGAGATGTTGCCCCACCCTGCACCCAAGAAATAGCGGAGGCGAATCGAGCGGACACGAAAGGTAACCGAGGTTCGCCGGGCAGATCGTCCAGCAGGCGGCACGCTGCGTGGATCGCCTGTGCCTGGGCATAACCCTGGTACCGGACATCACGAAACAGTCACGACATGAGGGTCCCCCGAGGGCTATGGACGGAAAGGGGTGACCGTGAGCAGCGGATTGTCGCTCGCGTTCATGGTTGTCGGATTGCTCGCAGTTGTGTTCGCGCTCGTCGTGGTGTGGCGCCGGACCGCTAGCTCCCCCAGTCCCGCGGTGGCCCAGGCCCAGGACCGCACCCTGCTCGACCAGGAAGCCGAAACCATCCGCGCCCGCGCGGAGTCCGAGGCCACCGGGATCCTCGAAAGGGCCCGGGAGGAGGCCGAACAGGCCGCCGAGGGCCGCCGGGAAGTCGAAGAAGAAATCCGTGCCGTCAAGGACGAGGTCCGCGAGCTGCGCGGTGACCTCGAGCGCCGCGAGCTGCGCCT
>JASHVM010000383.1:0-4598 GCA_030044595.1 Streptosporangiaceae bacterium | reverse complement strand
GGCGCGCGGGGCGGCCGCCTCAGGGGCCGGAACCGGAGGGGAGTCCACCTGGTCGGGCAGGCGCAGCGCGAGGACTATGGCGGCGAGGTAGACGACCATCCCGACCCGGAGCACCCAGGCGGCGCCGCCGACCACCTGGACGCCCTCCGCGAGCGCCGCGGCGATGGTGGCCGCGATCACCGCGATGAGCTGCGACCGCGCGTTGGCGGTGACCAGGGTGATCTGCTCGGGCAGCAGCCGCGGCGCGACCGACGCGCGGACCACGCCGTAGGCCTTCTGCAGCACGAGAACCCCGAACGCGGCGGGCAGCAGGTTGATCGGGTTGCTGACCGCGGCCGCCATCGCGTAGCACAGCAGGCCGCGAGCCAGCAGCGTGCCGGCCAGCAGGTACTTACGGCCCTGCTGCACGCGGTCGAGGGCCGGCCCGATGAACGGCGCCAGTACCGCGAACGGGGCCATGGTGACGAGCAGGAACAGCACCACCTTGCCGCGGGCCTGGTCCACGGAGGTGTTGAAGAAGATCGTCCCGGCCAGGGCCACGATGACGAAGGCGTCGCCGGCTCCGCCGGCCGCGGTCAGCTCGATCAGCGTGGACAGCCCGGTCCGCCCGGCCCCCTGCGCGCTGGTGACCCGGTGCACCAGGCCGCCGGTCCTGCGGGTGCCCGATCTGACCGCGCCAGTCGTGGCGCGGGCTGCGCTCCCGGTTCGGCGCAGCGCCTCGGACATCCACATGTACCCAGTATTCTTGGTATCCGCAACTGCGGCGAGTCCGCGTCGCCGCACCCCGACAGGTAACCATACCCTCCACGTACGTGATGAGTGAGAATCGGTGACCGTGAGCTCCGCCCGCACCCGCAGCAAGGAACCGGATCAGGTCCTCGCGGCGGCCGTCGACCTCGCCCGGGCCGCCGCCGTGGCGGCCGCCGGCGCCGAGCGTGTGGGCGAGCACCTCGGCGTTCAGGCCGATGGCGAGCGCGTCGTGACCCACCTGTTCGACTGCCTGGACCCGTCCTACGTCGGATGGCGGTGGGCGGTGACCGTGGCCCGCGCGCCGCGGTCCAAGACGGTCACGGTCGATGAGACGGTCCTGCTGCCGGGGCCTGCCGCCCTGCTGGCACCGCCGTGGGTGCCGTGGCAGGACCGGCTGCGCCCGGGCGATCTGGGGCCCGGGGACCTGCTGCCGGCCCCGCCCGACGACGAACGGCTCGTCCCGTTGGTGACGCTGGAAGGCGACGACGCCGTGATCGACTGGTACCTCGACGGCGAGGACGCCGGGGCTGAGCAGGCCCCGGCTGAGCTGCCCGCTTCCGGGCGCTCCCGGGTGCTGTCCGCCGCCGGCCGCGAGAGCGCCGCGGACCGCTGGTACTCCAGCGAGCATGGTCCGCGCTCGCCGCTGGCCCACGCGGCGCCCGCGCAGTGCGTCAGCTGCGGTTTCTTCGTGCCGTTGAGCGGCGAGCTCGGCCGGGTGTTCGGCGCCTGCGCGAACGCGTACGCGCCCGACGACGGCCGGGTCGTCTCGGCCGACCACGGCTGCGGAGCTCACTCCGAGTCGGTCATCTGGCAGGCGACGACCCGGGCCATCAAGCCGGTCATCGACGAGTTCGGCTACGACATGGTCGACTTGCCGGGCGTGTCGGTCGAGGAGACGGTGTTCGAGCCGCTGTCCCGCGGGGCCGACTGAGCCGACCGGGCCGCGGCCCGGCGCTCCGCGGCCCGGGCCCGGGCGCGCACGAGCCGGGGCACGTACCACAGGCCGAACAGCCCCATCGCCAGCCCCGTCGCGCAGGTCCAGATCCACCACCGGGCGTCGGCCGGCAGGCTGCCGCGCACGATGAGCAGCACGATCAGCGCCAGCGCCCAGCCGACGCTGATGCTGCCGGCGACCAGCTGGTCGTTCGCCTCGAGCGGCGGAGGCGGCGACGGTGACGGCGCGCGGGGTTCCTTCACCCATCCAGGCTATGAGGTGCTGCCGCCGGTCTGCTGCACGCGGCCGGCGGGCGTGATGTACTTAGTCCACGCCCGCTCGGGCCGACGACAGACTTGAAGCACAGGTTCACGATGACGACAGTTACCCAGACCAGGACCGATGCGGGCCTGGCCACCGCGCTGCGGATCTCGGTGAGCAGGCTGGCCCGGCGCCTGCGGGCGCAGCGCGCGGCCTCGGGCCTGACCGAAGCGGTGCTGTCGGAGACCCAGCTGGCCGCGCTGTCGGCCCTGGAGGTCCACCAGGCCATGACCCCCGGTGAGCTGGCCGAGCACGAGAAGGTGCAGCCGCCGTCCATGACCCGCGTCATCGCCGTCCTCGAGGAGCGCAACCTGGTGCTCAGGTCACCGCACCCGACCGACCGGCGACAGGTCATCCTCACGGTGACAGAGGAGGGGCGGGCGGTGGTGCAGCGCGTGCGGCGCAGGAAGGACGCGTGGCTGGCCCGGCGGCTGGCCGAGCTCACCGCCGAGGAACGGGCCACGCTCCGGGCGGCGGTGCCGATCCTGGAGAAGCTCAGCCAGTCGTCGTAGGCGGGCGCAGCGGCCAGTTCCCCAGCGTGGCGTAGCGCGGCTGCTCGGTCGCGCCCAGTCGGCTGCGGACCAGGTGGATGCGATCCGCGGTCCACGGCGGCCCCTCGTGGCCGGCCAGCGCGGCGACGAGGTCGGTGACGTCGGCGGGCATCCGGCAGCGCGCCAGCGTGAGGTGGGGCCGGAACCGGCGGCCCTGGTCGGGCGGGGGCGCGCCCGCGCGGCTCGCGCCGGCGGTGACGGACTCGGCCAGGCGGGCCAGCGCCCCGCGGTCACCGGACAAGCCGCTCCAGAGCACGTTCGCCCGGGTCGCGGCCGGGAAGGCGCCCCCGCTGCTGAACGCGAGCCGGAAGGCGTGATGGCGGTGCGCGGCCCGCTCGAGCCGGGGCAGCAGCCGGGCCGCGGCGGCCTCGTCGACCTGGCCCAGGAACGCCAGCGTCACGTGCCAGGCTTCCCGGCTGGTCCAGCGCAGGTCCGGCCGTCCGGTCCGGAGCGGCGCGGCCAGGGCGTCGAGTTCATCGAGCACGGCCACGGGCGGCGCGATGGCCACAAACAGCCGCATCAGCTCGCTCATCCGTTAGGTGCGGCTGACCACGTAGTCGATGCACGCCGTGAGGGCCTCCACGTCCGCGGGGTCGACCGCCGGGAACATGCCGATCCGCAGCTGGTTCCGGCCGAGCTTCCGATACGACTCCGTATCGACGATCCCGTTCGCGCGCAACGTTGCCGCTACCGCGTCGGCGGACAGCCCGTCGGCCAGGTCGATGGTGCCGACAACCTGCGAGCGCTGCGCGGGATCGGCGACGAACGGGTCCGCGTAGGCCGCCTGCTCCGCCCAGGAATACAGCACGGCCGCCGACCGCGCGGTGCGGGCGGTGGCCCACCCCAGGCCGCCCTGGCCCAGCATCCATTCGACCTGATCAGCCAGCAGGAACAAGGTCGCCACCGCCGGGGTGTTGTACGTCTGGTCCCGGGCCGCGTTCTCCAGCGCCACCCGCAGCGAGAGGAAGTCGGGGATGTACCGTCCGCTCGCGGCGATCTCGCCGACCCGCTCCACCGCCGCCGGGGACATCAGCGCGATCCACAGGCCGCCGTCGGAGCCCAGGCCCTTCTGCGGGGCGAAGTAGTAGACGTCGAACTCCCCGGCCTGCACGGCCAGGCCCGCCGCGGCGCTGGTCGCGTCGACCAGGACCAGCGCTCCCGGGTCGGCGCCGGGGACGCGGCGCACCGGCATCGCCACGCCGGTCGAGGTCTCGTTGTGGGTCAGCGCGTACGCATCCGCCCCGGGCTCCGGCCACGGCTCCGGGTGCGTCCCGGGAGGGGACTCCACCACGGTCGGCGCGGACAGCCACGGGGCCCGCCCGGCGATGGCGGCGAACCTGGCCGAGAACTCACCGAAGCTCAGGTGCTGCGAATGCCGCCGGATCAGCCCGAACCCGGCCGCGTCCCAGAAGGCGCTGGTGCCGCCGTTGCCGAGCACGACCGTGTAGTCGCCGGGCAGCTCGAACAGCTCGGCCAGCCCGGTGCGGACGCGGTGTACCAGGGACCTGACCGGCGGCTGGCGGTGCGACGTGCCGAGGTAGGTTCGGCCCGAGCCGGCCAGCGCGGCCAGCTGCTCGGGGCGGATCTTGGCCGGCCCGCTGCCGAACCGGCCGTCCTTGGGCCGCAGCTCCGCCGGGATCACCAGATCGCTCACTGTGGCAGCTTACCGGCGGGCAGCGTACCGGCAGGCCGGGCTAACACCCGGCGGTCGAGGACCTCCGCCGCGCCGGGCACGTCGCGGACCGGCCGTGACGGGGGGCCGACGTAGCGCGCGGACGGCCGGATGAGACGGCCGGTCTGCTTCTGCTCCAGGATGTGGGCCGCCCAGCCCGCGGTCCGCGCGCAGGTGAACATCGAGGTGAACATGTGCGCCGGGACCCCGGCGAAGTCCAGCACGATGGCCGCCCAGAATTCCGCGTTGGTCTCGAGCACCCGGTCCGGGCGCCGCGCCCGCAGCTCGGCCAGCGCCGCGCTCTCCAGGGCCAGCGCCACCTCGTAGCGGGGCGCGCCGAGCTCCTTGGCCGTGCGGCGCAGCACCCGGG
>JASHVM010000382.1:0-2874 GCA_030044595.1 Streptosporangiaceae bacterium | reverse complement strand
AGCGGACAGGCCGACCTCGTGACCGATCAGGGCGTAGCTGGCCCGGGCGTCCTTGATCAGCGCGGCGACGATCCGCGCGTCGATGTCATCCATGGTGCCCGCCACAGGGGCAAACCTTACTGGGTTCCGGGCATAAAACGAGGCTCGGCGTCCCGCTTTCGCCGAGCCTCATAGGTGAGACGCGAAGGTCGCCGCGCCGGTTGACGCGATCGCAGGAAACGTCGCGTTTCGCCGCGGCCGGGAACGACCCGCCGTGGCGCGGCGGGAGGGAGCTCATGCGGCAGCGCGGGCGCGGGGGGTCGCGCGCCAGTTGGCACGGGGAACAACCGCGCGCTGCGCGGTATCGGTATCGTGCGAGGCAGCGGATGGTCATTATTACCCTGGCGGGAGGAACGACATGGCGGGCGATGCGATGAGTTCTGACGATACGGTCCGCGGGATGTTCGGGCCTGACCTCACGTTCCTCGGCGTGCCGAGGGTCGAACTCGGGTCGCTTGCCGAGCAGCGCCTCGACGTCGTCTTCCTCGGCGCGCCGTACGACAGCGGCACGTCGCACCGGCCGGGGGCCAGGTTCGGCCCGCAGGCCATCCGGATGACCGACTACCTTCCGCACGACGCGTCCCGGCCGCATCTCGCGCTCGGCGTGGACCCGCTGGCCGAACTGCGCTGCGCCGACGCGGGCGACGTGCTGATGCCGCCGGTCGAGACGGAGCAGTCGCTGCGGCGGCTGGAGGCCGCCGTGCTCGCCGTCGCCTCGGCGGGGGCCATCCCGGTGATCCTGGGCGGCGACCACACCATCACGCTCCCCGATGCCACCGGGGTGGCCCGCCACGTGGGCTGGGGCCGGGTGTCGCTGATCCACTTCGACGCGCACGCCGACACGGGGGACACGCAGTTCGGGTCGCTGGTCGGGCACGGCACGCCGATGCGGCGGCTGATCGAGTCCGGCGCGGTGCGCGGCGACAGGTTCCTGCAGATCGGGCTGCGCGGCTACTGGCCTGAGCCGCCGACGCTGGCGTGGATGGCCGAGCAGCGGATGCGGTCGTTCGAGATGAGCGAGATCGTCTCCCGGGGGATCGATGACTGCCTGAGCGAGGCGTTCGCGATCGCGGTCGACGACTGCGACGGCGTGTTCTTGTCCGTCGACGTCGATGTGGTCGATCCGGGTATGGCACCGGGTACCGGGACGCCCGAGCCGGGCGGGTTCACGGCCCGGCAGCTGCTCGACGCGGTACGGAGGATCGCCATGTCGCTGCCGCTGGCCGGCGTCGACGTGGTGGAGGTCTCGCCGCCGTACGACCACGCCGAGGTGACCGCGTTCCTGGGCAACCGGGTGGTGCTCGAGGCACTGTCCGGCATCGCGTGGCGGCGGCGGCAGCTGGCGGGTTCGCCGGTCCGCCGGCCGGACGCGCCGCTGCTCGAGGGCCGCTGACGCAGTTGGGTGCTGACCTGGCCGGATAAGCCGGAAATAGCCCAGGCATAGCACTCTGGGCGAAAAGATCGGCAGGATCTATAGTCGGTGCATGCTGGACGTGACGAGGCTGCGCGTGCTGGTGGCGGTGGCGCGGTACGGCTCGGTCACGGCCGCGGCCCGCGCGCTGAACTACGCGCAGCCCTCGGTGAGCCACCACCTGGCGCGGCTGGAGGCGGAAACCGGGATCAAGCTGATCCAGCGGGCCGGGCGGGGCATCAGGCTCACCGACGCCGGCCGGCTCCTGGCCGAGCGCGCCGCCGAGGTAATCGGCAGGCTGGACGCCGCAGAGAACGAACTGGCCGCCTACACCGGGCTGCGGGCCGGCCGGCTGCGGCTGGCGGCGTTCCCGTCCGCGCTCGGCACCATCGTGCCGGCCGCCGCGGCGATGCTGCGCGGGCACCAGCCCAGCGTTGACCTGCGGCTGACCGAGGCCGAACCGCCCGAGGCACTGCGCATGCTGCGCGCCGGGTACGTCGACGTCGCGCTCGTGTTCCGGTACTTCCCGGACGCCGCCGAGCCGGACGCGCCGGGACCGGTGCCGCTCGAGAGCCTGGAGAGCCCGGCCGGCCACGGAAGCCATGCGGCCCCGGGAAGACCGGCCGATGACGAAGATGGCGGCATCGACATCACGGAGGGCCTGCGCGAGCGGCTCCTCCTGGACGAACCGGTGCACCTGGTCACCTCGGCGCACGGTTCGGACGAGCTCGCGCCGGACCTGTCCAAGTACGCGCGCCACCGGTGGATCGCCGGGTGTGACCGCTGCCGCGCCAACCTGCTCAGGCAGTGCGCGCTGGCCGGCTTCGTCCCGAAGATCTCGTTCACCACCGACGACTACGTCGCGGTCCAGGCTCTGGTCGCCGCCGACCTGGGGGTCTCGACACTTCCCGCGCTCTGCCTGCGGGCCGCGCGTCACCCCGGGATCAAGACGGTGCCGCTGGCGGGC
The DNA here is from genome assembly GCA_030044595.1 of Streptosporangiaceae bacterium. GTDB lineage: Bacteria > Actinomycetota > Actinomycetes > Streptosporangiales > Streptosporangiaceae > Palsa-504. The sequence goes on along the minus strand of JASHVM010000382.1, from coordinate 457 downwards.
GCGCGCAGGCACGTGTTCGCGGTGAGGTACGGCGACCCGCCGGACCCGCCTGCGGTGACGCTGCTCATGGACGTGCTGCGGGCCGTCGCCGAACCGTCGCCGGGGGCGGCGGGGTCTTCGGGATGAATCCCGCCGCGCCCTGGCCCGCCGAAGCTGGCAGACGGGACATCCGCGGCGACCTCGAGCCGCTCCCCGGTCAGCTCGTCCTGCCGGGCATGCCGCCGCATCCGCCCCCCGGGAACGGGCAGGCGACGCTGCCGGGGCTTGACGACCTGGCAGACCTGGCCGCAGGGGATGACCCGGAACTGGCCGCGGTGGCGGCCGAGTTCGCCGGGCTGGACGCGGACGGCTCGCGGATGGCCGCCGCGATCCGGGGGGCGCTCGACATGCTGCTGGACGGCCAGCACACCGGCCGCTACCGCTGGGATCAACTGCACAAGACGGAGAAGACCCACGC
>JASHVM010000381.1:0-2856 GCA_030044595.1 Streptosporangiaceae bacterium | reverse complement strand
CGGCCAGTTCGCGCAGGGCCTGGTCGTCTAGCGCGACGTGCTCGGCGGCGAGGTTTTCCAGCAGGTGACCGGCGGAGCCGGTACCGGGGATGAGCAACACGTTTGGGGCCAGCTGCAGCAACCACTGCAAGGCGACCTGCGCCGGAGTGACCCGGAGGCGGGCGGCGGTCTGGATGACTACCGGGCTGGTGAGCACCGGGTTGGCCGCGCCGCGCGGCAAGCCGAGCGGGCAGAACGGCACGAAGGCGATGCCGCGGCGGATGCACTCGGCCAGAACCGGGGCCGAGCCGCGGTCGGCAAGGTGGAACAGGTTCTGCACGCAGACGATCTCGGTGCGGTCGGCGGCGTGGTGGAGCTGCTCCAGGCTGACGTTGCTCAGGCCGACGCCGGCGATGAGACCCTCGTCGCGGGCCTGGACCATGGCGGCCAGCTGATCATCGAAGCGCGCGTCAACGCGGCCCGGGCTGGGCAGCCGGAGATTGACCGCGGCCAGCTGGCCGGTCCGCAGGCTGCGCAGATTGTCTTCGATACCCTGGCGCAGCTGGCGTGCGTTGTGACCGGTGTCCCGGAAGACCCCTACCTTGCTGACGATCGCCAGCTCCCGCGGATAGGGGTGGAGCGCCTCGCGGATCAGGTCGTTGACGATGTTCGGGCCGTAGTACTGGGCCGTGTCGATGTGGTCAATCCCGGCCGTGACCGCGGCCCGGAGCACGCCGATAGCCGAGGCCCGGTCAGGCGGCGCGTTGGCCGCCCACGGGCCGGCCAGTTGCATCGCGCCGTACCCGGATCGCCTGACCAGCACGGGGCCGAGCGGGAAGGTTGACATCGGGATGGGGTCGGCGGGGCGAGGGGGACGAAACGGTGACATGGGGCTCTCCGGGAAGGGCTAAATGGACAGGGAAGCGTGCATCTCCCAGACCAGGACTTCGCTGGGCTCGGCCGCGGCGAGGCGGCGCTCTCCGGCAGCGGTGAGGCGTGCCGCGTCCCCCGCGTCGAGCGGGCCTTCGGCTTCGAGATGCATCCGGCCGCGGGTGACGTACACGTGAGCGAAGGGCGCATCCGGGACGGTGACGCTCTGGCCGGGTTCGAGCCGCGCGACGTGAAGGGCGGCGTACCGGTTGCGGATCCGGATCGCGGCCTGGTCCCGGTGCCGCGTCATCCCGGACGCCAGCACCGCCAGCCGGCCCTGGATGTCCGACGGGTTCAGCTCCAGTTGCTCGTATCCGGGCGCGACCTCGGGTTCGTCCGGGACGACCCACATCTGGACCAGGTCCAGCGGCTGGCCCTCGTCTGGATTCACGGCCGGCCGGTCGTTCTTCTCCGAGTGCCGGATGCCGGTCCCGGCGGTCATGCGCTGGGCCAGATTGGGATAGATGACGCCGGTGTGGCCCTCCGAGTCCTGATGAACCAGGGAACCGTTCAGCACCCACGTCACGATCTCCATGTTGCGGTGCGGATGGGTCTCGAACCCGGATCCGGGCGCGATTGTGTCGTGGTTGCTGACGACGAGCACGCCATGGTGCGTATCAGCACCGAACGGGTCGACTCCGGTGTCGAATGAATGGCGTCCGTGCAGCCAGGCGATCCGGGTCTGACGGCGGTCCGCGCCGCGGCGAAGGCTCACGCCCGGACGCAAGACAGGGGTCGTACTCATGCTGGGCCTCACTGTCGAAATACTTGAAATGTCAAGTCAAATCATCTAGCAATATCGCAATAATGTCAAGGTCAGAGCACTCTTGGAAACTTGATTGGTCAAGCGGTGATGCCTTAGCTCCGGCTGGCACCTGGACCTGAGGCCGGCGAACGCTGTGCCCGCGGGACCACGCCCGGTCCCGGGTTCGTGACGAGCGACCAATGGAAGTACGCGTCCCGCGGCCTACGCTCGGCTGACAATGAGTGCCGACACCGATTCGACCAGGCCAGTCGCTGAGGATGCCGCAGCGGCGCCGTTGGACCTGCTGCTGACCGACGCGGCCACGGGCATGCTGCGCCGGATGAACCCGGGCGGCTCTGGCCTGCGCCTGGCCGCCGCGCTGGCGGTCAGGCCGCAGCTGGTCGCCGGGCGCGGCCGCCAGCTGCTCGGCGAACTGGGCCGCATCGCCGTGGGACGCTCGCAGGTGCAGCCGTCCCGGCGGGACCGCCGGTTCGCCGACCCGGGATGGGAGGGCAACCCGCTGCTGCGCCGCACCATGCAGGCATACCTGGCCGCGGCGCAGGCCACGGAGGGCGTCGTGGCCGAGGCCGGCCTGGACGAGGCCGACTCCGAACGCATCGGCTTCGTGCTGACCAACCTGGTCGACGCGCTGGCCCCGAGCAACAACCCGCTGCTGAACCCGGCGGCGGTGAAGGCCGCCATCGACACCGGTGGCGGCAGCGCCCTGAAAGGGCTGCGGCAGTTCCTCGGCGACATGGCGGTGCCGCCCCGGGTGCCGTCCATGGTCGAGCCGGACGCGTTCGAGGTCGGGGTGGACCTGGCCGTCACGCCCGGGTCGGTGATCCTGCGCACCCCGGTGTTCGAGCTGATCCAGTACCGTCCGACCACGCCGGTGGTGCGGCAGGTGCCGCTGCTGATCGTCCCTCCGGTGATCAACAAGTTCTACGTGATGGACCTGGCCCCCGGCCGGAGCATGGTGGAGTACCTGGTCGGGCGCGGCCTGCAGGTGTTCATGATCTCCTGGCGCAACCCGGACGCCCGGTACGCCAAATGGGATATCAACACCTACGGGCAGGCCATCGTGGAGGCCATGGACGCGGCCGGGCGGATCACCGGGAGCGAGCAGGTCGCGCTGGCCGGGGCGTGCTCCGGCGGCATCATCGCGGCGATGGTGGCCGCGCACCTGGCGCGCATCGGCCAGC
>JASHVM010000380.1:0-3457 GCA_030044595.1 Streptosporangiaceae bacterium | reverse complement strand
CATCCCAGCACGCGACCAGCCGCGCCGGATGCCGCGCGCGGACCAGCCGAGCGATCGTGTCGAGCAATCCACGCACCGCGTTGACCGGCGTGCCGTCCGGCGCCCGGACCGTGTCCGGCACCCCGTAGAACGCCCGGAAGTACAGCGACGCGGTATCCAGCAGCATGAGCGACCCCATACCGGCCATCCTGCCCCAGTGCGGTCCGCGGGGAATAGATTCCCCCGATCGCGGGGCTCCGGGAGGTCGTTGCCCGGGGTCAGAGCAGCACGATCGTGCCGTCGACGATCTTGATCTGCTTTCTGGGCAGCGGGAGAGGGGCAGGACCGGCGACCACCGCACCATTGGTGATCTTGAACCGGCTGCCGTGGCAGGGGCAGTCGATGGTACCGCCGACCACCTGGTTGACGATGCAGCCCACGTGCGTGCACACCGCGCTGAACGCCCGGTACTGACCGCGGGCCGGTTGGGTGACCACAACCCGATCGGCGGCAAAGATCTTGCCGCCGCCGACCGGGACCTCGCCCGCGGCGCCCAGCACCGTGCCGGTGATAGTGGTGTTCCTGCGGCCTTTCCCGGACGCGCCGCGGTCCTGCCCGGCGCCGCCTTCACTGGCCCGCGCGGGCGGGGTCGAGGGGGCCATGGCCACGGCGGACGCCGCCGGGCCGTCCTGCGGAAGCATCCCCGACTCGTCGGCGCCGTAAGGGACCGGCGCGGTGCTGCAGCCCGCCAGCGCGCCGCCCAGACCCGCCAGACCCGCGCCCAGCAGAATTCCGCGCCTGGTCGCGCCCGGCCCTGTCCACGGTCGACGCGGCCGATGTTCGCCCGACCGAGAATTGACAGTCATCGGATTCGCGGCGCGTAGCCCTCGGCCCTGAGGCCGGAAGGAAACGCCACGCCACCTCCCCTGAAGTGTCGGTGCGGTGCGGAGGGAATTGCCGACACTTCACTTGTACGCGAACTCGCATCAGGCTGCCCGGCGACAGCGGGCCCGTAAGAGTCCGGTAATGCGCCCGGGCGGTCTATCCCGCGTCTGGCCCGGCGGCTGGCTCCTTGCTCTCGGCCCAGCTCACGGCCAGCGCGTGGACTCGTTCCGACGCGCCCGGCAGGGTCAGGCCGCGGCCGACGGCCACGCCCAGCAGGTAGGCGGTCAGCGGGGCGGCCGTCCGGTCCACGGCGTGGGCCGCGTCACGCGCCAGTTTCAGCACGGTCTTGGTGTCCGCGGAGCTCAACGGGCCCGGATCGAGCCCGAGGCCGGCGCGGACCGTGGCCGTCCACTCCTCCAGAGTGCTCATGGCAACCTAGCCTAGAGTCTGGATCGGAGCCAGGCCGCCGTCGGTATACGGTTCCGGCCCGGGAATCCATGTGGCCCTCATGCGGTTTTACTCATGTTCGAGCGGTGAAGAAATCGTCAGATGGTAGCGGGAACTGACCGGCACGCACACGGCCCGGCGCCCGGCGCGGATCCGAGGTGGCTGGCCGGCGCGCTCGCGCTGATCCTGGCCTTCATGGCCGGCGAGGTCGTGGCAGGCCTGGCCGCGCATTCGCTCGCGCTGATCTCTGACGCCGCGCACATGCTGACCGACGCGGCGTCCATCGCGCTGGTCCTGGTAACGGCCCGGCTGGCCGCCCGGCCGCCGACCGGCGGGTACACCTACGGGCTTAAGCGCACCGAGATCATGTCCGCCCAGGCCAACGGCATCACGCTGGTCCTGCTCGCGGGCTGGCTGGGCTACACGGCCATCCGGCACCTGGTGACGCCGCCCGCCGTGGACGGCGGGATCGTGCTCGGGGTCGCGCTGGCCGGCGTGGCCGTGAACCTGGTGGCGACGTTGCTGATCGCCCGGGCCAGCGGGCGGTCCCGCGCAGGCGCCCCGCGGAGCCTGAACGTCGCAGGCGCGTTCAAGCACATCGTGACGGATCTGTACGCGTTCGCGGCTACCGCGGTGGCCGGGCTGATCATCATATTGACCGGATTCGACCGGGCTGACGCGATCGCCACCCTGGTCGTGGTGGCGCTGATGCTGTACGCGGGCTCAGGGCTGATCAGGGATTCCGGGCGGATCTTCCTCGAGGCCGCTCCGGCTGGCCTGCGGCCTGCTGAGGTCGGCGCGGCGATGGCGGCCCGGCCGGACGTGGCGGAGATCCACGACCTGCACATCTGGGAGATCACCTCCGGGTTGCCCGCCGCGTCCGCGCACGTGCTGGTCGCTCCGGGCTCGGACTGCCATGCGGTGCGCGCCGACCTCGAGGCCTTCCTGAGCAGCGAATACGGCATCACCCACGCGACGCTCCAGGTTGACCACGCCCCATCGCGGGCCGACCATGCGAACGGCTCGGCCCCGCAGGCCCCCGACCTCCCAGCGCGCGAGCCGCACTGCGACGACGCGCACGGCCCCGCGTACCGTCCGGGCGCTGGCGGTTAACCCGGCGGTTCCTGCCGCCACCGCCGAGCCGAGCAGCGTGCGATCCCCGACCGCCGGTCAGCCGCCGATAGCGGACATCGGGCGGTCGGGCTGCAGGAAGGATGGGTCGTTGATGCCGTGGCCCGGCAGCTTGACCGCGACGGCGCGCCGCCACCTCGCCGCAAGGTCAGTGTCGCTCGCCCCGCCCCTCAGCGGACCGCGAAGGTCGCTTTCCGTGCGCGCAAACAGGCAGTTCCGCACCTGGCCGTCGGCGGTCAGCCGGACCCGGTCGCAGCTGCCGCAGAACGGCCGGGTGACCGAGGCGATCACGCCGACCCTGGCCGGCCCGCCGCCGACCAGGAACGCCTCGGCAGGCGCCGACCCGCGCTTGGCTGGGTCGTCAGGGGTCAGGGTGAACTCGCCGTCGAGGGCGGCGAAGATCTCTTCGGCCGTTACCATCTCGGCGCGCTTCCAGCCGTGCTGGGCGTCAAGCGGCATCTGCTCGATGAACCGCAGCTCGTAGCCGTGCTCGAGGCAGAACCGGAGCAGCGGAACGGCCTCGTCGTCGTTGAGGTCGCGCATCAGCACCGCGTTGACCTTGACCGGGGTCAGGCCGGCCTCGGCCGCGGCGGCCAGGCCGTCGAGCACGTCCGGCAGCCTGTCCCTGCGAGCCAGCTTCCGGAACGTTTCCGGCCGCAGCGTGTCCAGCGACACGTTGATCCGGTCGAGCCCTGCCGCGCGCAGCGCCCGGGCGGTGCGCGCCAGCCCTATCGCGTTGGTGGTGAGCGAGATCTCCGGCCGCGGGCTCAGTTCCGCCGTACGCGCGATGATCCCGGCCAACCCGCGGCGCAGCAGCGGCTCACCGCCGGTGAACCTGACCTCGCGGATGCCGAGCAGCTCAACCGCCACGCGGATCAGCCGCACCACCTCGTCGTCGGTAAGCAGCTCGGGAGACGGCAGCCAGTCCAGTCCTTCGGGCGGCATGCAGTACGCGCACCGCAGGTTACACCGGTCGGTGAGCGAAACTCGCAAGTCGGTCGCGACCCGCCCGAAT
>JASHVM010000379.1:0-3177 GCA_030044595.1 Streptosporangiaceae bacterium | reverse complement strand
TGGCTATGGACTGAACAAGGAAAAACCCGAGCACCGCGATGACCAGGGCGGACAGCACCAGCGTGGTGAAGACCACCCGGAGCTGCAGCGAGCGGCGCCAGCGGCCGCGGATTCGCGCGACGACATCGCGCCGCCCGCGGTTCGCGGCCAGCACCCAGCGCCTGACCCTGCTCGGCAGCGGCCGCAGGATCGCGCGCCGGAACGACGGCCGGCGGAAGACAGCAAACCAGGCACGCCGCCGATGGACGCCCGCCGCGGCCCTGGGGGATGCTGCCACTTTCATTGAACCTGGGCTCAGCCAGGCCCTGCCTTGTAACCGACACCGCGCACGGTCACGACGATCTCGGGATGCTCGGGGTCCTTCTCGATCTTGGCGCGCAGCCGCTGCACGTGCACGTTGACCAGCCTGGTGTCCGCGGCGTGCCGGTAGCCCCAGACCTGCTCGAGCAGGACCTCGCGGGTGAAGACCTGCCTGGGCTTGCGGGCCAGCGCGACCAGCAAGTCGAACTCCAGCGGGGTGAGGTTGAGGGCCTCCCCTTCGCGCTTGACCGAATGGCCGGCCACGTCGATGACGATGTCGCCGATCTGGAGCATCTCCGGAGCCGGCTCGTCGGTCCTGCGCAGCCTGGCCCGGACCCGGGCGACGAGCTCCTTGGACTTGAACGGCTTGACGATGTAATCGTCGGCGCCGGACTCCAGGCCGAGGACCACGTCCACGGTGTCGGTCTTGGCCGTCAGCATGACGATCGGCACTCCGGACTCGGCGCGGATCTGGCGGCACACGTCAATCCCGTCCGAGCCCGGCAGCATCAGGTCCAGCAGGACCAGATCGGGCCGGGAGTCCCGGAATACCTCTACCGCCTTGTCGCCATCGGCGACGAAGGTCGGCTCGAACCCCTCGCCGCGAAGCACGATGCCGAGCATCTCCGCGAGGGCGGCGTCGTCATCGACGACCAGCACACGTCCTTTCATGGGCCCCATCGTTCCATGTGATCGACTCTGCGTGGACGCAGGCTACCCTCATTTTCCTGCGATGTGACACCTGTTCAGGGATAGCTTTTCCGACAGGTGGGTATATCAAACCGATTTGCCTGCTACCTGAGGGGACGACGGTGAGCGTGATGACCGGGACCTCGGGCTGGCAGTACCGGGATTGGCGCGGCGTGTTCTATCCGCCCGAGGTGCCGCAGCGGCGCTGGCTCGAGTACTACGCCCGGCAGTTCGCCACGGTCGAGAACAACGGCACGTTCTACCGGCTGCCGGCGCGGGAGGTGTTCGCGAGCTGGCGGGAGCGAGTCACCGACGACTTCGTCATGACCGTGAAGGCCAGCCGCTACCTCACCCACGTGCGGCGGCTGCGCGAACCGGCCGAGCCGGTCAAGAGGCTGGTCGACGCCGAGGCTGGCCTCGGCGACCGGCTCGGGCCGGTGCTGCTGCAGCTCCCGCCGGACCTGCAGGCCGTCCCGCGGCTGCTCGAGGAGTGCCTGCGCCAGTTCCCGCCGGCGGTGCGGATCGCGGTCGAGCCGAGGCACTCCTCGTGGTGGACCGACGAGGTGCGAGAGGTACTCACGGCCAGGAACGCCGCGCTGTGCTGGGCGGACAGGAAAGGGGCGGCGCTCACGCCGCTGTGGCGCACGGCCGACTGGGGCTACCTGCGGTTCCACGAGGGCGAGGGCGAGCCCTGGCCCCGGTACGGCGAGCAGGCGCTGAGCGGCTGGGCCGAGCGGATCACCGGAACCTGGGCCGAGGACCGCGACGTGTACGTCTACTTCAACAACGACCAGAACTGCGCGGCGCCGCGTGACGCGGCCCGCTTCGCCGCCGCGGTCACCGCCGTGGGCCGCGCGGCGACGCGGGCCTGGCCGGCGTCATGAGGCCGGGCAGACGTTCGAGTGCCGGAGCGTGGTACCACCGATCGTTCGGTATAAAAAGGGTTCTGACCTTAACCAGGCACCGTGGGCAGGGCTAAAGTAACTGCCCATGGCGGAGCCGTTGCGCAACATCATCGATCCGGGATGGGCCGAGGCGCTCGACCCGGTCGCGGACCGGATCGCCGCGATGGGAGATTTCCTGCGGGCCGAGGTCGCCGCCGGGCGGCGGTACCTGCCCGCCGGGGAGAACGTGCTGCGCGCGTTCAAGCAGCCGTTCGCCGCGGTGCGCGTGCTGATCGTCGGCCAAGATCCCTACCCCACCCCGGGGCACGCCGTCGGCCTGAGCTTCTCCGTCGCGCCAGAAGTGCGCCAGCTGCCGCCGAGCCTGGTCAATATCTTCCGCGAGTATTCCGACGACCTCGGGTACCCGGCCCCGGCCAACGGGGATCTCACCCCGTGGAGCGAGCGCGGCGTGCTGCTGCTGAACAGGGTTCTCACCGTCCAGCCGGGCAAGCCGGGATCACACCGGGGCAAGGGCTGGGAAGAGGTGACCGACCAGGCCATCCGCGCGCTCGCGGCCAGGGAGTCCGAACCGCTGGTCGCGATCTTGTGGGGGCGCGACGCGCGGACGCTGGTCCCGCTGCTGCACGGCGTCGGCACCGTCGAATCGGCGCATCCGAGCCCGTATTCGGCGGCCAGCGGCTTTTTCGGTTCGCGCCCGTTCAGCAGAGCCAACCAGTTGCTGGAACAGCAGGGCGCCGATCCGGTCGACTGGAAGCTCCCCTAGCCGTGGCGGCGGCACCGATATTAAAAACCGCCTCGGTAACTCTTGGTGATAAGCTTAGTCACCTGCTTCGGGGGCAGTTCTACCGTTTCTGCACGGCGACAGCTGAATAGACAACAGGGGCAAAATCGCGTGGACGGCGGGTACCGGCACAGTGGAACACACGCAGGTAAACAACCATGACCGAGCGCCGGTCCACCAGTACTGGCTGACCCGGGACCGGCTGGCGATCGCGAGCGGCGCCTTCACGGCGTACGCGGCCGCCCTGGCCGCGGACACCGGGGGCGCGGACCGTACGTGGGCCATCTGGGCGGCGGCGGCTTACGGGGTGACGACGCTCTTCCTCCTGGCCACCTGGCGCAAGAACGTGCCGCTGCTGGTGCCGCTGGTGGTGTCGCTGGTCGGCGGGCTGGTCGCGCCGCTGATCTGGCTGGCGACCCGGGTGGCGCCGACGCCCGAGGTCCAGGTCATCTCGAGATCGGCCCTGCTGCTGCTGCAGCACGGCACGCCGTACCTGCCGCA
>JASHVM010000378.1:0-5008 GCA_030044595.1 Streptosporangiaceae bacterium | reverse complement strand
GCTCGGCGTCCGGCATGGCCAGCGCCTGGTGCAGGGCCGCGGCGGTCTCGCTGACGTCGTAGGGGTTGACGATCAGCGCGTCGTCGCCGAGGGTCGCGGCGGCGCCCGCCTCGCGGGACAGCACCAGCGCGCAGCCGCGTTCGGACACGACCGGGCCCTCCTGCGCGACCAGGTTCATGCCGTCCCTGACCGGGTTGACCAGCAGCACGTCGGCCAGCGCGCAGGCCGCGAGCGACCGGGGGTAGTCGTCCTTGACGTCCAGGATCAGCGGCTCCCAGTCCGGCGTGCCGAACTCCTCGCTGATCTGCCGCGCGAGCCGCCGGACCTGCTCGGTGTAGGCGCGGTACTCGGGTATCGCGGACCGGGACGGGTAGGCGAGGGCCAGGTGGACCACCCGGCCGTGCCACTCCGGCCGGGTGGCGAGCAGCTCGCGGTAGGCGGCCAGGCCGCGCACGATGTTCTTGGACAGCTCGGTCCGGTCGACCCTGACGATCACCTTTCTCCCGCCGGTCACCTGGCGCAGCGCGGTGACGTGCGCCCGCACGTCGCCGGCCTGGGCGCGGGCGCGCAGCCCGGGGGCGTCGACCCCGAGCGGGTGGACGGTCACCTCGCTGACGTGCCCCCGGTGGGTGACCCGGCCGGCCGCGGTCGCGCCGGCCGCGCCGCGCCCGCCGTCCCGGCTCACGTCCGCGCCGAGGACCGCCTGGCAGCAGTCGAGGAACGCGGCGGCCCACCGCTCGGCGTGGAAGCCGACCTGGTCCGCGGCGAGCATGCCGTCCAGCACGGCCCGGCCCACCTCGCCGGGCAGTATCCGGTAGTAGTCCGGCGGCGCCCAGGGGGTGTGCGAGAAGTGCGCCACGCCGATGTCCCGGCAGTCCGCGCCGAGCCGCTCCCGCAGCAGCCGCGGAGCCAGGCTGAGGTGGTAGTCCTGGATCAGCACCCGGACGTCCGGGCGGGCCGCCTCGCCCGGTTCCCCGTCGGCCACGGTCCCTTCCGCCCGCGCCTCTTCGGCCAGGGCGCCGGCGAACGCCTCGTTGTACTCCAGGTAGCACGCCCAGTCACGCCAGAAGCCGTGCCCGAACCGCGGCTGGTTCGGCGTGTCGAACAGCAGGTGGTGGGTGAACCACAGGGTCGAGTTGGCCACGTTGTTGTACGCGCTGTCGAGGGTGCGCCGCGGGATGTCGAGCATCCTGACCGGGACGTCGCCCGGCTGCCGCGTGCCCAGCGGGTCCTGCGGGCCCTCGGGGTCCCAGGGATCGGCGCACCGCTGCCGGGCGGCCGCGCGGTCCGCGTCGGACAGCGCCGCGCAGATCCAGCTCACCTCGGCCTCGGGCGCCATCGCGGCCAGCCCCGACGTCACCCCGGCGACCAGCCCGCCGCCGCCGCGCGTGCCGACCAGCGTGCCGTCGGCGCCGAACCGGTACGAGACCGGCCCGCGGTTGGACGCGACGAGAACCCGTTGTTTCATGTCCGGCAGGCTAGTGCACGTGCACGAGTGTCCGGTGACCGCTCGCGGAGCTGACGGCTTCCTGAGGTACGCTTTTGGACACAACTCAATAACGCTCATCCAGAGGGGTGGAGGGATCGGCCCTGTGAAGCCCCGGCAACCTATCGCGCTCGCATGCCCGCTGCGGTGTTTTCACCCACGGACCCGCCGCTTTGTCCGGCGAACCAACCCATGGCGAGGCGCGTGACATGGTGCCAAGTCCGGCCCGCGGTCAAGGCGACCGCTGGGAAAGATGGGGAAGGAAAGCCTCGCCGTGACCACAGCAACGACACGCACGTCTCCCGCAGCCTCCGGGTTCGGCTACGCCACCGGGCTGTCCTGCCGCGAGTGCGGCCAGGTCTACGGGCTCGGCCCGCACTACGCCTGCGCCGAGTGCTTCGGCCCGCTGGAGGTCTGTTACGACTACCCGCGGCTGAGCCGGTCCGACATCTCTTCCGGGCCGCCGAACATCTGGCGGTACGCGCCGCTGCTCCCGGTGCCGCCCGGCATCGCGGGCCGGCCGACCCTGGAGCCCGGCTACACCCGGCTGATCCGCGCCGACAACCTGGCCCACGCCCTCGGCATGCGCACGCTGTGGATCAAGGACGACCGGGGGAACCCGACGCACTCGTTCAAGGACCGGGTGGTGGCGGTGGCCCTGGCCGCAGCGACCGAGCTGGGCTTCAAGGTGCTGGCCTGCCCGTCGACCGGCAACCTGGCCAACGCGGTCGCCGCCGCGGCCGCCCGCGCCGGCATCGGTTCGGTGGTGCTCGTGCCCGCCGACCTGGAGCAGCAGAAGATCCTGCTCACCTCGGTCTACGGCGGCACGTTCGTCACCGTGGACGGCACCTACGACGACGTGAACCGGCTCGCCTCCGAGCTGGCGGGCGAGCACGAGGACTGGGCGTTCGTCAACGTGAACGTGCGGCCCTACTACGCCGAGGGATCCAAGACGCTCGGCTTCGAGATCGCCGAGCAGCTCGGCTGGCGGGTGCCCGCCCAGGTGGTGGTGCCGATCGCCTCCGGCGCCCAGCTGGTCAAGGTCGACAAGGGGTTCGGCGAACTGGTCTCGCTCGGCCTGGTGCCGCAGGCCTCGTGGCGGGTGTTCGGCGCCCAGGCCACCGGCTGCGCGCCGGTGTCGGCCGCGTTCGCCGCCGGGCAGGACGTGGTGCGCCCGGTCCGCCCGGCCACCATCGCCAAGTCGCTGGCCATCGGCAACCCGGCGGACGGGCCGTACGCGCTGGACGTGGTGCGGCGCACCGGCGGCGCCATCGCCGACGTCGGCGACGACGAGATCGTCGACTCGATGCGCCTGCTCGCCTCGGCCGAGGGGATCTTCGGCGAGACCGCGGCCGGGGTCACCCTCGGCGTGCTGCGCAAGCTGCTGGCCGAGGGCCGGCTCGATCCCGAGGCCGAGACCGTGATCATCAACTCGGGCGACGGGCTGAAGACCCTCGACGCGATAGCCGCGGCGACCGGCACCCCCGCGGCGATCAGGCCGACCCTGGAGGCATTCGCCGAGCGTTATTCGGAAACCGGCTAGCGAGCGCGGTATAAGCCCGCTGAATAACATTTCAATTAACGAAAGAGGCAGTCTGGTGACGGTACAGGTGCGGATCCCGACCATCCTGCGGTCCTATACCGGCGGCGCGGCGGAGGTGACCGCGTCGGAGGGGACGCTGCGCGAGGTCATCGCCGGCCTGGACGCCGCCTACCCCGGCCTCGGCGGCCGGATCCTGGATGACGGCGGCCAACTGCGCAGGTTCGTCAACGTCTACGTCGGCGACGAGGACGTGCGGTTCGCCCAGGGACTGGACACCCCGGTGGCCGCGGGCGCGCGGGTTTCGGTCATTCCCGCCGTGGCCGGCGGCGCGCCGCAAGCCGGCCTGGCGGTGACTTAGCCGGCCCGGCGAAATACCGGCGGGCCCGGCCGGCGTTGCGCCAGATGACGCGATTGGTGGGTAAGTGGCGTCAGGCGCGTCCGGTACAAGGTAAGGTCAATTCCGGTCGCCGTCCGACGGACAGGGTACGCGCGCAGGCGCGCAGCCGGCCTCACCGGTTAGCGATCGACGGGTTCCGCGGTTGCAAGGGCGGGGCTCGAGGCCCAAGAGCACAGTTAGGGAGTTGTTTGGAATGGCTCAGGGCACCGTCAAGTGGTTCAACCCGGACAAGGGATACGGTTTCATCGCCGTCGACGGTGGCAAGGACGTCTTCGTCCACTTCTCAGCGATCCAGTCGGATGGCTACCGCACCCTCGAAGAGGGCCAGCGGGTCGAGTTCGAGATCACGCAGAGCGACCGGGGCGCGCAGGCCGACAAGGTCGTCGTAGTCTCCTAGTCCGCTCGCGGCCGCGGCCCCGGCCGCGGCCGCGGATCTGCCGGGTTCAACTGGCGGCCCGGCCCCACCTGGGGCCGGGCCGGTCTGGTTTCTCCGCTCCGTTTGCACTCTCCCTATGAGAGTGCTAAACATGGTGCTGGCACTCTGCTCAGTCGAGTGCCAGCATCATGGCGGGATCGGGCGATGAGGCATGATCTCGCGGCAGGAAGGGACTGTCCGCGGGGGGTGCCGGCCGTCGCGGGCGTCGGCTCGATCCGCGCATACGCCACGGAGGACTGGAGCCAATGGCAGCGAAGATGATCGCGTTTGACGAGGACGCCAGGCGCGGCCTCGAGCGCGGTATGAACCAGCTCGCCGACGCCGTGAAGGTAACCCTCGGCCCGAAGGGCCGGAACGTGGTTCTCGAGAAGAAGTGGGGCGCACCCACGATCACCAACGATGGCGTGTCCATCGCCAAGGAGATCGAACTCGAGGACCCGTGGGAGAAGATCGGCGCCGAGCTCGTCAAGGAAGTAGCAAAGAAGACCGACGACGTGGCCGGCGACGGCACGACGACGGCCACCGTCCTGGCCCAGGCGCTGGTCCGCGAGGGCCTGCGCAACGTCGCGGCGGGCGCCAACCCGATGTCCCTGAAGAAGGGCATCGAGGCGGCCGTCGAGCGGGTCAGCGAGGAACTGTCCAAGGTCGCCAAGGAGGTGGAGACCAAGGAGCAGATCGCCGCCACGGCCTCCATCTCGGCCGCCGACCCGGCCATCGGCGAGATGATCGCCGAGGCGATGGACAAGGTCGGCAAGGAAGGCGTCATCACCGTCGAGGAATCCAACACCTTCGGCCTGGAGCTTGAGCTCACCGAGGGCATGCGGTTCGACAAGGGGTACATCGCGCCGTACTTCGTCACCGACCCCGAGCGGCTCGAGGCCGTCCTGGAGGACCCGTACATCCTGGTCGTCAACTCCAAGATCTCGGCCAACAAGGACCTGCTGCCGCTGCTGGACAAGGTCGTGCAGTCCGGCAAGCCGCTGGTCATCATCGCCGAGGACGTCGAGGGCGAGGCCCTGGCGACCCTGGTGGTGAACAAGATGCGCGGCCTGTTCAAGTCGGTGGCGGTCAAGGCCCCCGGCTTCGGCGACCGGCGCAAGGCCATGCTCGGCGACATCGCGATCCTGACCGGCGGCCAGGTCATCA
>JASHVM010000377.1:0-3885 GCA_030044595.1 Streptosporangiaceae bacterium | reverse complement strand
GGGCGGCCCGGGTGCGCGGAGCTCCCGGCGCCGGCGGACCGGGCCGGGCGAACCGGTGACAGGTTGGCCCACGGCGGCGGCGGGTCCTCGTCCTGGTGGCCAGCGGGACCATGCGGTCCGGAACCAGGGGACCCGGCCGGCGATCGAGGCGGCAGGGATTCCTGCTCGGGCACGGTACGCCTCCGGGAGGGGATACGGTACGTAACGGCGCGATAGGCGAACCGGGGGTCAAGTACAGCGGAACTATAGACGATCTCGGGTGCCGGTGAGCGGCATGTGCACTATTGCGAGCCTGAGTTGCCGCTGGGCCCGAAGACCGGCCCGGGCCGCGGCGCCGTCGCCGGCTTTGGCCGGGCCATTTCGGGCCGGTTAACCTGTCACGGTGACATCCGAGGCTCGGTACGACGGCCATGCCGAGTGGTATGAGAAGACCTTCTCCGCGATAGTCCACCCGGAGGAAGAGTCCTTCCTGCGGGAATGGCTAGGCGCGGGCGACGGACGGATCTGCGTCGATGTGGCCTGCGGGACCGGGCGCTACGGACGGATCCTGGCCGGCGCGGGCTACCGCGCCGTCGGGTTCGATGTCTCCGCCGATCAGCTCCGGTTCGCCCGGCGCAGGCTCGGCGCCGCCGTGCGGGCCGATGCCCGGTCCCTTCCGGTGCGGGATGCCTCGGTCGCGGTAGCGGCTGGAATGTTCTTCCACACCGATGTCGAGGACTTCGGCGGCGTCGTGCGCGATGTGGCCCGATGCCTGCGTCCCGGAGGGCGTTTCGTCTACCTGGGCGTCCACCCGTGTTTCGTCGGACCGTTCGTGTACCGCATGACGGAGGCCGAGGACCTGGCGCTGAGCTTCGTGACCGGCTACGGGAACGCCGGGTGGGCTCGTCGCGGTTCGGGCGACGGTTCCAGCATCGGGGGACGGGTCGGCTTCCACCACAAGACCCTGGACAGCTTCCTCGGGGCCTTCACGGAAGCGCGCCTGAGCATCCGCGCGCTGCGGGAGTTTTCGGTGCCGGGTCATGCCGTGCTGCCCTGGGATATCGCGGTGGTGGCCGAGAGGATTGGCTAGGGCGCCCGGCAGCCGCCGTTCCACCGGGCGCCGTGCGCGTTGAGCAGGACGGTCCGTGCCTCGCTATCGGCATCGGGCTGGATGGAGACCTCCAGGCGATCGGAGGCGAGCCCTTCGGCCAGGCCCCGGCCCCACTCCACGACGGTCACGGCGCGGGCCATGTCGGCGTCCAGGTCCAGGTCGTCGACCTCGCTGATGCTGCCGAGCCGGTAGGCGTCCGCGTGCACGAGGGACGGCCCGGATCCGGCCAGAGCCGGGTGGACCCGCGCGATGACGAACGTGGGGGAGGTGACCGGGCCGCGCACCCCGAGTCCTTCGCCGATGCCCTGCACCAGCGTGGTCTTGCCGGCTCCCAGCGGCCCGGCCAGGATCACCAGGTCGCCAGCGCGCAGGAACGTGGCGAGGCTGCGGCCGAGATCGCGCATTGCCGTGTCGGTGGCGATGCTCAGCTCAACGGGGAAGCACCACGGCCCGTTCGGGAAAATCAAGAAGAACCACCCGGGTACGTGCGCGGGACCCGGCCACCGATACCGGTGACGAGGTCGTAGGAGATGGTGCCGAGCGCCTCGCCCCATTCCTGCGCGGTCGGCTCGCCGTCATCTCCCGGGCCGAACAGCACGACTTCATCGCCCGCGGCCACCGGTTCGTCGCCGAAGTCGGCGACGAACTGGTCCATGCAGACCGTGCCGGCTATCGGCCAGCGCCGGCCGCGCGCGCTGACCAGCGGCAGGCCGGCCGCGGCGCGCGGGACGCCGTCCGCGTAGCCGAGCGGCACGAGGCCGAGCGTGGTCTCACGGTCGGTGACGTACCGGTGGCCGTAGGAGACGCCGGTGCCGGGAGGGACCCGCTTGACCAGGGCTAGCCGGGCGCTCAGCGTCATGGCCGGGCGCAGCCACGGCGGTGCGCCCCCGGGCAGGGTGGACACGCCGTACACGGCGCCGCCGAACCGCACCAGGTCCAGCCGGGAGGTGGGCACGGTCAGCGCGGCCGCGGTGTTGGCGATGTGCTTGACCTCGGGCGTGACGCCCGCCTTTTCCGCGTAGCCGACCGCGTCGTCGAACGCCGCGAGCTGGGCGGCGATCGACGGGTGCCCCGGCAGGTCGGCGCAGGCGAAATGGGACCACAGGCCCACCACCCGGACCAGGCCGCCGGCCTGGGCCTGCAGCGCGGCGTCGACCAGCGGGGGCCAGTCCGCGCGGGTGGCGCCGCCGCGGCTCAGCCCGGTATCGGCCTTCAGGTGCAGCCGGGCCGGGGTACCGGCCTGGCGGGCCGCGGCGACCACCTTGTCGAGGTACGCGAGCGAGCCGGCGGTGAGGTCGATGCCCGCGGGTACCGCGTCCGAGGGCTCGCCGACGGTCATCAGGCACAGCACGGGCGCGGTCAGCCCGGCCTGCCGGAGGGCCAGCGCCTCGGCCAGGTCGGCGGTCCCGAGCCAGCTCGCCCCGCCGGCCAGCGCCGCCCACGCCGCCGGGATCATGCCGTGCCCGTACCCGTCCGCCTTGACCACGGCCATCACCTGGCTGCCGCGGACGAGCTCGCACAGCGCCGCGACGTTGCCGGCGATCGCGCCGAGGTCGACGAAGGCTTGCCGGTCCATGACGATCACAGGCTCCAGAAGGCGGCCGGCAGCGCCCGGACCACCGCGGAGGCTCCGATCGGGGCTTCCGCCGTGCCGTCCGGTCCCGGGTTCGCCGCCGCGAGACGGCCGGCCATGCCGTGCAGGTAGGCGGCGGCGATCCCCGCCTGCGCGGGTTCCAGGCCCTGGGCGAGCAGCGCGCCGGCCAGCCCGGACAGCACGTCGCCGGTGCCGGCGGTGGCCAGCCAGGGCGTCCCGGTCGGGTTCACCAGGACCGTGGCCCGGCCCGGCTGGGCCACCACCGTGGTGGAGCCCTTCAGCAGCACGGTGACGCCGAGCTCGTCGGCCGCGCGCCGGACGTGCTCGAGCCTGCGCGCCTCGATGCTGGCCGGGTCGGCGCCGAGCAGCCGGCCCAGCTCCCCGGCGTGCGGCGTGATCAGCGTCGGCGCTTCCCGCGGGAGCAGGCCCTTGGTCTGGCTCAAGATGGTCAGCCCGTCCGCGTCGACCAGGACCGGCTGGTCGGTGCCGAGAACGGCGGCGAGCCGCGCTTCGGCGTCCTCGCCGGTTCCCATGCCCGGGCCGGCGGCCCACGCCTGGACCCGGCCGACTGAATCGACCAGGTCCCAGCCTGGCTCGTCCGGGTACACGGTGAGCACGGCCTCGGGCCAGGCCAGCCGGATGGCCGCGGCGGGAACTTCCCCGGTCACCACCCGGACCATGCCGGCGCCGCCGTGCACCGCCCCTCCGGTGGAGAGCACGGCCGCGCCGGCGAAGCGGTCGCTGCCCGCGAGCAGGCCCAGCACGCCGCGGCGGTACTTGTCCGATTCGGGCCCGGGGCGGGGCAGCAGTTCCTTGACGTCGAGCCGCTGCGGAGCCACGGCGGCGGGCTCGCCCGCCAGGTACGGGCCGAGGCCGATGTCGACGAACTGCACGGTCCCGGCGTGCCCGGCGCCCGGGTCGATCAGCAGGCCGGGTTTGATCGCGCCGAACGTCACGGTCACGTCGGCGCGCACCGCCGGGCCGTCGACGGCCCCGGTGTCGGCGTCGATACCGCTCGGCAGGTCGACGGCGACGACGGTCGCGCCCGCCTGGGCGGCCTGAGCCGCCTGGCGGGCCAGGCCGGCGAAGGGCTCCCGCAGGCCGCCGCTGCCGCCGATGCCCAGCAGGCCGTCGAGGATCAGGTCAGCGCCGGCGACCGCGGCGCTGGCAGTGCCGGGATCCCTGGTCACGCGCCCGCCCG
>JASHVM010000376.1:0-3631 GCA_030044595.1 Streptosporangiaceae bacterium | reverse complement strand
ATGTTGCGGATGGTGGCGCCGCGGAACGCGTAGATCGACTGGTCGGCGTCACCCACGACGCACAGCTCGGCCGGCGGCAAGGGGGGTCCGGCAGGGTCGACAGGGTCCGCCCGGCCGGAGAAAAGCGGGGCACGGCCCGAAACAAGCTCCCTGATCAGCACGTATTGCGCGTGGTTGGTGTCCTGGTACTCATCCACAAGCACGTGCCGGAACCTGCGGCGGTACTGCTCGGCCACCTCTGGCATCGCCTGGAAGAGGTTGACCGTCACCATGATCAGGTCATCGAAGTCCATCGCGCCCGCGGCGAACAGGCGGCGCTGGTATTCGGTGTAGGCCTCGGCGAGGGCCTTGTCCCGGGCGGTCCTGGCGCGGGACGCGAACGTCTCGTGGTCGATCAGCTCGTTCTTCAGGTTCGACACCTGGGCGGCCAGCAGCTTCGGGGGGAACTGCTTGGCGTCGAGCTCGAGCTCACGGCAGGTGAGCGTCATGAGCCGCTGCGAGTCCGCCTGGTCGTAAATGGAGAACGACGAGGGGTACCCGAAGCGCTTGGCCTCCCGGCGCAGGATGCGCACGCAGGCCGAGTGGAACGTCATCACCCACATGGCCCGGGCGCGCGGGCCGACCAGCGCGGCGACGCGGGCCGCCATCTCGCCGGCCGCCTTGTTGGTAAACGTGATGGCCAGGATCGCGTGCGGCGCCACGTCACGCGCGGCGAGCAGGTAGGCGATCCGGTGGGTGAGCACGCGGGTCTTGCCCGAACCCGCGCCGGCCACGATGAGCAGCGGGCTGCCCTGGTGCACGACGGCAGCTCGCTGCTGCGGATTCAGTCCGTCGAGGAGGGCATCGATCGCGAGGGCGGCCACCCACCTAGCGTAGGCGGTCACCGTGACAAAAACAGCGCGCCGGGCGCCGCGTCATCGAGGGCTGGGAGCCGATGTCAGGGATCGCGTAGCACGGCCCACACCGCCTTGCCATGGCCGGCGATCGGGCTCCAGCCCCACACGTGACTGAGCGCGGCGACGATCTGCAGGCCCCGTCCGCTCTCCCCCACCCAGTCGGGCTGACGCGGCATCGGCGTCTCGTTCCCGGGGTCGACCACGGCCAGCATGACCTCGCCCGCTCGGCGGAGCATGCACAGCCGCAAGACCGTCATCGGGGCGCCGGGGTTGCCGCGCGTCGCGCCGGCCCGCGTGCCGTGCAGGACGGCGTTCACGACCAGCTCGTCGACGATCATCTCTGCGTCGTCGGCCAGCGCCTCAAGGCCCCAGCAGGTGAGCAGCTCGCGGACGAACCGCCGGGCGGTCCTGGCCTCTTCCGGCCGGGCGCTCAGGGCACGAGTCGTTACCGCAGGCGTCTCCCACCACGCGGATGGCACCGGCAGCAGTCGCGGCATGCCGTCAGGCGCCGGGAGCCACGGGATGTCCGCTCCTTCGTCGTCATCCCCGCTATCTGCAGCGACTCTAAGATGCGCCAACGCAATAGCTTCCTGGATGTCACTGAGCAGAACCCTTGCCCATCACTGTGATAACTGCATGCCTAGAGACACTCTGCCTGATATATTGTGCATATGCAAGACCAGATGCACGTTCATCAGCTTCGTGCACAGGTCTCCAGCCAGACGCACGGGGAGCATCAACCAGTTGAAAACGCACTCAGGCCCCTGCTTATCAGTTGCCATCTGGAGAGGCAACGAACAAGCCCTTCTCGGGTCCTGAGGTGCGTGGAACCTGCTGGAAAGGGATAACGATGATCACGGCGTACAACGGCATGCCCGCGGGCCAACTCGGGGACGTTCGCTGGGTGAAGAGTCAGCACAGCAACCCCAACGGCGCGTGCGTGGAGGTGGCCGCGCTGCCCAGCGGCGAGATAGCCATGCGGAACTCGCGTTTCCCGGTAGGACCCGTCCTGCTCTACACTCAGGCGGAGATCACCGCGTTCCTGGCGGGAGCCAAAGATGGCGAATTCGACCACATAGTGGTCGAAGCTGACCAGCTTACTCGACAGTAGCACCGCTACCGGTTGACGTGCGGTGGCACGTCAACCACAGGCTGGACCAACGAGACGCTCACGAGCTGCGACAACACGGAGCGATCAGGATTGGCAATGAATTGTCACTGATCCCTCTTCCGCAAGCGTGAGATCGCGTGCGAGACTGGTCTGCACCCCGCCAGGTTCCAGGGCGATAACAGAATGTAACGAAACGAGGAGCGCCGATGGTCTCATCCGAAGACTCGGCCTGGGACGTCCCGCCCAGTATTTTCGGCACCCGCGCGGGCGGCCCGACCGTCCAGCGGCTGGTGCTCGGCGGTCAGCTGCACCAGCTGCGCGAGTCGCGAGGGATCAGCGCCGAGCAGGCGGCCGAGGCTATCCGGGGCTCCCACTCCAAGATCAGCCGGATGGAACACGGCCGGGTCGGCTTCAAGGAACGTGACGTCAGCGACCTGCTCACGCTCTACGGGGTCACCGACGGCGAGGAGCGCGCCGCGCTGCTCAACCTGGCCAGGGAAGCGAACACGCCCGGATGGTGGCACGCTTACGCGGACATCCTGCCGACCTGGCTGGAGGCGTACGTGGGCCTGGAGGCCGCGGCCTCGGTCATCCGCACGTACGAGGTCCAGTTCGTCCCAGGGCTGCTGCAGACCGAGGAATACGCGCGGGCGCTGATCCGCCTGGGTACGGCGGCCAGCGAAGAGGAGATCGGCCGCCGGACCGAGCTGAGGGTCAGCCGGCAGGAGATCCTGCGCGGCCCGAACCCGCCGCAGCTGTGGGCGGTGGTCGACGAGGGCGCGCTGCGCCGACCGGTCGGTGGCCGGGACGTCGTCCGCAGGCAGCTTCAGCACCTGATCGGGATGGCCGAACATCCCTCGGTTTCCGTGCAGATCCTGCCGTTCGAAGCGGGTCCGCACTCCGCCATGGGCGGCCCGTTCACGATCTTGCGGTTCGCCGAGCCCGACCTGCACGACGTGGTGTACATCGAGCAGCTGACCAGCGCGCTGTACCTGGACAAGCGGTCCGAGGTCGACAACTACCTCGAGGTCATGGAGCAGCTCTGCCTGCAGGCCGAGCCCGCGGGTAACACCGTGAAGATGCTCGGCCAGATCCTGGCCGAGGCCTGACCCAGCCGTCTGCGGCTTTCGCCCGGGAATGTCCGGGTTTTCTGCGGTTGATCGGGGCTTCGTGGTTGATCGGGGCGGCTGGGATGCACCGGATCAACCGCGATAATCCGAGCAACCCGGCTGATTCCCGGTTACGACGTGTCGAGGACTTGGAAGGCCTCGGCCAGCCGGCCTTCCGGGAGACCGCCCAGGCTCGCGACCTGTGCGAGCCGGCTCCTGAGGCGCTCCTCGAGGTCATCCAGGTTCGCGATCTGGCTCGCGTGGGCGCTCAGCGCGGCGATCTTGCGCGGGAACGTAGCGGTCACGTCCACGAAACGGGTGGGTGACGGGGACGCGACGATCCAGACCTCGCGGACTTTCCAAGGGGGCAGGGCCTCGCGGTCGCGGAGTTCGGGGAAGGCGAACGGGTTGCGCGCGTCCGGGTACACGGCATCCAGGGCCGCGGAGCCGACGGCGCGGTGGTCGGGGTGGCTGACGCCGATCCGCGTGAAGTTGCGCTCCGGGCTGGGGCAGAG
>JASHVM010000375.1:0-3337 GCA_030044595.1 Streptosporangiaceae bacterium | reverse complement strand
AGTTGGGGCCACAGTTAGGGCAGAGGGTGGGCCTGGAAGAAAGCCCACATGGTCGAGTTGGCATCGACCGCATCGCTCTGCGGACCGAGCACCGCGGTGATGATAGCCGGGATTTTCGGCCCGCCTGGCCATTCGTGGCCTTCACCGTTGAGGGAATACAGCTCGACGGCGGTTCCCGCGGTGCAGCCGGAGTAGCTGGTCAGGCTGTAGCCGTGACCGGAGATGGTACGCGGGCTGGCGGCCTGGCAGCCGTCGTGCGCGGCCCAGAGCCGCGCGGCTTCCGGCACTGAGTAGGTCCAGTAGGCCTGGCCGTGACCGTTGTAAGGGTCGACCGGGTCGGCGGTGCCGTGGAAGGCGATGACCGGCACGGGCCTGCCGGCCGGGCAGGGACTGGGGAACCGCAGGCCGGCTACCGGAGCGACCGCGGCGAAAGTCCCGGATGCGTCGCACGCGAGCTGGCTGGCCATCCGCCCGCCCCCCGATACGCCTGTGGCGTACACCCGGTGCAGGTCAATGCAGTACCGGCCGGCCAGGTCGTGGACCAGATCGGTGAGGAACGTGACATCGTCGGCCGCTCCGGCCGGCGGGTACTTACCGCCGACCAACGGCTCGCCGGGGATGTTCCAGTCGTAGCCCCCGCCGTCCGCGATCAGCGCCTGGGGATAGGCGACGATAAACCCGTCGGTATCGGAGGTGGCGTCCATGCCGCTGAACACTTCCTGCTGCCGGGCGGTGCTCTGGCTGCCGTGCAGGTTGAGCACCAGCGCCACCGCGGTGGACCCGCTGTAATGCGCGGGCACGTGCACGATCACTTCGCGGCGGTGGCCGTCCAGTTGCGGATAGTACAGCGTCGAACCGGTGGCGGCGCTGTGCCCGCAGCCTGACACCGCCGAGGAGGTTACGGAGGCACTCGCCGTGGCCACCGGCGCCGCTGCGGGCCGCGAATGGCCTCCGCAGCCTGAGGCAAGCGTGCCCAGGAGCATGGCGACGGCCGACACCAGGATGGCGCTTCGGCGCCGCGTAGTTAGCCTCCGTGGTGGCCGGCGTGATGCGACGACGAGAATCACGCCTCCCCCCTTGGCCCGGGCGGCGGGCTGTGGCTGCGGATGATCTTCCCGTTCGGGCTTTTCACCCGGCTGGTGCCGTCGGGGTGGACCGTCAGCGCCCACCCCATCTGGTGCAGCACGACGTGGTGATGCCAGGAACAGTAATCTTTGAGATTCGTGAGGCTGGTGTGCCCACCGTCGCTCCGGTGCACCACGTGATGCGGCTCGCAGCCCGACGCAGGCTGGTCACAGCCGCCGGGGAACTGGCAGCCCTGGTCACGCAGGTCCACCAGGCGCCGCAGGTGCACTGGGATGTCGTCGGTCTGCCCGACGTCCAGCGGCAGCGACGGGCCGTTTAGCGGCTTGCCCAGCAAGTTACGGCGGAGGAACGAGGCCACCCCGCCCGGGCCGGAGACCACCTCCAGGATCTTGCCAAGCATCTGGTGCTCCAGCATGGCCAGCACCTCGGCGTCCCGGTCGGCGGGGGCATCCGGCTGGCCCTCGCCGGCGCCGGAGCGGATGCGGTGGTACTGGACGCACACGGCGATGAGTTCTTCCATCGCGGCGGGGTCGATGTCGGCGGTCACCACGGGCACGATTATCGCGTCGCAGGCGACTTTCCGGGCGGCGTTGCCATCCAGCCAGGCGCCGCCGTCGCCGGTGCTCAGGGAGGCGGCGGCGCGGTGGGCCGCCCACCGGGCCCGGAACTGTTCGATCCACTTGTCTTGCAGTACGGAGTCCGGGTCCATCTCGAGCAGGTCGGCGAAGGAAATATGGACCAGTGCCTTGGTCGGCTGCCCGGCGCGCTGAGGCAGCAGGCCGGAGGCCAGCAGCCGCTTCATCGCCTCCTCGAGCGCGTCGTGATACCGCTGCGGCCTGGTCCGCAGGTCGCCGGCCCCCAGCGGGGCCGACAGCGCGTCGAGCACCGCCTGGACCATCGCGGCACACTCTGGGGTGAGATCGCCGCGGATGAGTCCCGCGCCGTCTAGCGTGGTGTCCAGGTAAAGGCCCCGGTCCAGGTGCCTGTCGTTCTCGTCGTCCGGGTCGGGCGGGGCTGTGCGGTACCGGATCTCGGCGCAGATCGCAGCCAGCGCCCGCAGGTCGGCTCCGGCCCGGGCCGCGGCGACCAGGATCTCTTCGGCCTGCTCCCGGTACTCCTCCGGGATGGCAAGGGTCCACCGGGCCAGCTGCAGCGCCACCGACCTGGTGACCACGTCCCCCTCCGCCAGCGACGTCAGCAGCGGCCGGTGACCCCGCGCCAGCGCCTGCACCGCCTTGTACTCACCGGCCTGGCCGCGGCTCACCCGCAGCGAATTCACCAGCCACGTCCGGGTCGTCCGCTGCCCATCGGCCAGGTGCCCGTCCTTGGTGTCAAACGCCGCCAGCAACTGGCCCCGAGCCGCCGCCTCTACCGCGTCGGCGCGCTCCAGACCGCGCAAGCACTGCGCGATGGCCTCCGCTGGCATCTGCGCCGCATTCGCTCCAGCCAGGAACCCCATCGCCGATTCCAGCATCCCCAGCGCCTCAGCCGCGTTCGACGGAACCACCACATTGCCCATGGCGCTTGTCTCACCTCCCCTCCGGCTTGCCCCCACCCTGGCTCCCGGACCGTGGGATCGTATTGCCGAAAACTCCTCCAGGCTGTGCTCGGTAATGCTCGGCATTGTTTTCTAATTCATACTCTAACAAGCGTGTCTGACATTCTTATGACCGACACGCTGAAGTATTCGATTTTCTTCAGGACTTCCCGGTGGCACAGGGAATTGCCCTTCAGGGACCCATCGCGATACTTGGCGGCGGGTCCGTGGCCGCGCGGGCTGACAGGAAGCGGCCCGGGCCGTAGGGGACTAGCTCAGCGGCCGGGGTTCCGGTTATGAGCTCCGCGGCGATGAGGCGGGACAGGTGGGCGGCCAGGGTTACGCCGCTGTGAGTGACCGCGACATAGAGGTTGGTCGCGCCGGGCACGCGGCCCACGATGGACTGGCCGTCGACTGGCATGGGGCGGACGCACACCTGGTACTGGACGACGCGGGCGTCGTCCAGGCCACCGACCGTGCGGCGGGCGCGGCGGAGCAGCTCGTCCGCCCAGCGGCGCAGGTCGGTCTCGGGGGTGTGCAGGTCCACGGCCGCGTCCGGGGCCTCCAGGTGCAGGAGCCCGCCCGGATGCGGCCGCAGGCATATCTCGGGCGTGTGCACCACCCGCGCCGGGCCTTGCGGTCCGACCGGGCCGGCCCGGACCACCAGCCCGGGCGCGGTCGCTCCCGGCGTCTGCCAGGCCACGAGCGGCACCG
>JASHVM010000374.1:0-3636 GCA_030044595.1 Streptosporangiaceae bacterium | reverse complement strand
CCGCCCCGGACGGGATGCGGGTCGTGCCCTCACCGGCCCAGTGGGCGCGCGTCCCGTCCTGGGACTGGCATCGCGCCGGAGTCGAGGGCGTCCGGGCCCGGACGATCCTCGCCGCCGCCGAACTCGCCAGCCGGCTCGAGCAGGTCCCCGGCCTGGACCCGGCCGAGGCCGACCGGCGGCTGCGGTCCGTCCCCGGCGTCGGGCCGTGGACCTCCGCCGAGATCAGGCAGCGGGCCGCGGGCGACCCGGACGCGGTCTCCGTGGGCGACTACCACCTCCCGAGGGCGGTCGGCTGGACGCTGGCCGGCCGGATCACCGACGACGCCGGCATGCTCGAGCTGCTCGCGCCCTACGCCGGGCACCGGTACCGGGTGACCCGGCTCATCGAGCTCGGCGGCGGCGAGCCCCCGCGCCGCGGCCCCCGCCTTCCCGTCCGTGACTACCGCTCCTTCTAACCCATCCGTACCAAAGATTGTGGTTGATCCGGGTTCTGCGGTGGATCCGGTACATCCCAGGCCCCCCGATCAACCACGAAGCCCGGATCAACCACGAAAACCTCCCGCTATCCGGTACAGGGTGTGATAGGCGGGGTTTAACGAGGCCAGTAAGACTTCCTGGTGTGGGACGGCGTGCGGCGAGCCAAAGCCGTGGCCGGCGTGCGCCGGGGAAGATCCCGGCGCCGGGAAGGGTTTGGTGCAGCATGAGCGATCTCCGCGGCAACTCTGCTGAGAACAGGACCAACGGGACCAGCCGGACCGCCGGGATCACGCCCTCGGCTATGCGCCGGGCGCTCGCCCGGGCCAGGGACGGCAAGTCGCTCGACCCGCAGGAGGCGACGATCCTCCTGCACGCCCGCGGCGAGCAGCTCCAGACCCTCCTGGAATACGCCAGCCGGACCAGGGACGCCGGCCTGGAAACGGCCAGCCGGCCCAAGATCATCACCTATTCGCGGAAGGTCTTCATCCCGCTGACCCGGCTGTGCCGGGACCGCTGCGGGTACTGCACGTTCGCCACGGTGCCGCACCGGCTGCACAGCCTGTACCTCGAGCCGGACGAGGTCCTCGGAATCGCCCGCGAGGGCGCGAAGATGGGCTGCAAAGAGGCCTTGTTCACGCTCGGCGATCGGCCAGAGCAAAGGTGGCGCCAGGCCCGCGAGTGGCTGGACGCCCGCGGCTACGACGATACCCATTCATACCTCAGGGCCATGGCCATCCGCGTCCTGGAGGAGACCGGCCTGCTGCCCCACCTCAACCCGGGCGTGCTCAGCTGGCAGGACTTCCAGCGCCTCAAGCCGGTGGCGCCGTCGATGGGCATGATGCTCGAGACCACGGCCAGCCGCCTGTTCACCGACAAGGGCGGGCCGCACTTCGGCAGCCCCGACAAGGACCCTGCGGTCAGGCTCCGCGTGCTCGAGGACGCCGGCCGGTGCAACGTCCCGTTCACCACCGGCATCCTGATCGGCATCGGCGAGACCCGGGCCGAGCGCGCCGACTCGATCTTCGCCATCAGGAAGGTCGCCCGCGCCTACCGCGGCATCCAGGAAGTCATCGTGCAGAACTTCCGGGCCAAGCCGGATACCAAGATGCGCGACGTGCCGGACGCCGAACTCGACGACCTGGCCGCCACGATCGCCGTCGCCAGGCTGGTCCTCGGCCCCGGAACGCGGATCCAGGCGCCGCCGAACCTGGTCGGCGGCCAGCACGACCTCATCCTGCGGGCCGGCATTGACGACTGGGGCGGCGTCTCGCCGCTGACCCCGGACCACGTCAACCCCGAACGCCCCTGGCCGGACATTGCCGAGCTGGCCGCCCGCACCGCCGCCGCCGGGTTCACGCTGCGCGAGCGCCTGACGATCTACCCGCCCTACCTCCGCGAGCCGTGGCTGGATCCCCGCCTCGCCCGGCACGTGGCCGCGCTGGCCGACCCGGCGACCGGCCTGGCCGACGAGGCCGCCGTGCCGCACGGCCTGCCCTGGCAGGAACCCGGCGAGTGGGGCTCGGCCGGCCGGACCGACCTGCACGTGACCATCGACACCATCGGCCGCACAGGTGACCGGCGCGATGATTTCGCCGAGGTCTACGGCGACTGGAATGAATTGTCCGAACGGCCCGTGGTACCTCCCCCCGGGCACCTTTCCCGCCCCCCAGCCGGCCGAACCGCCGTGGCCTCCGCCGGCGAGATGGCCGCCGCGCTGCGCCAGGCCGAGCGCGCCCCGGCCGCCCTCACCGACGATCAGGCCGTGGCCCTGCTGTCCGCCGACGGGCCCGACCTGGAGGCGCTGGCCGGCATCGCCGACTCGCTGCGCCGCGAGGTCGCGGGCGACGAGGTCAGCTACGTGGTCACCCGGAACATCAACTTCACCAACGTCTGCTACACCGGCTGCCGGTTCTGCGCGTTCGCGCAGCGCCGCACCGACGCCGACGCGTACACGCTGTCGCTGCAGCAGATCGGCGACCGGGCCGCCGAGGCCTGGGACGCCGGCGCCACCGAGGTGTGCATGCAGGGCGGCATCCACCCCGACCTGCCCGGCACCGCGTACTTCGAGATCGCCGCCGAGGTCAAGCGGCGCCGTCCCGGCTTGCACGTCCACGCGTTCTCGCCCATGGAGGTGGTCAACGGCGCCTCGCGCACCGGCCTGCCGATCCGGGAGTGGCTGGCGCGCGCCAAGGAGGCGGGCGTCGGCTCGCTGCCGGGGACGGCGGCCGAGATCCTCGATGACGACGTGCGCTGGGTGCTGACCAAGGGCAAGCTGCCCGCCTCGGTCTGGGTCGAGGTGATCACCACCGCGCACGAGCTGGGCCTGCCGACCTCGGCGACGATGATGTACGGGCACGTCGACACGCCGGCGCACTGGGTCGGCCACCTGCGCGTGATCCGGTCGATCCAGGAGCGGACCGGCGGCTTCACCGAGTTCGTGCTGCTTCCTTTCATCCACGAGAACGCTCCCATCTACCTGGCTGGCCTGGCCCGGCCCGGCCCGACCAGGCGGGAGAACCGGGCCGTGCACGCGGTGTCCAGGCTGCTGCTGCACGGGGCGATCGACTCGATCCAGTGCTCCTGGGTCAAGCTCGGCGACGACGGCTGCCGTGACGTGCTGCAGGGCGGCGCCAACGACCTGGGCGGCACGCTCATGGAGGAGACGATCAGCCGGATGGCCGGCGCGGACCACGGCTCCTACAAGACGATCAGCCAGCTCCGCGCGATCACCGAGCCGCTCGGCCGCCCGCTGCGCCAGCGCACCACCACCTACGGCGACGTCCCGCCCGAGCGCCTCGCCACTGGCGCCGCCAGCGACGGCGTCTGCGCCTCCGTCCGCTCCCCGCTGCCGATCACCGCCCCCCGACCGTGATCGTGGACAATTACCTCGTCCATTTGCGGGGTTTGTGTCCACGATCCATGCTGGCGACGGCCGGCATCGCGTCAGCGGGTCAGCAGGAAGTCGCCGGGGTCTCGGGGCGGCCGGGGCCGGGGGTCCTCGGCCGGGTGGCCGACGGCGATGGCGCCCATGGGCCGCCAGCCGTCCGGCAGGTCCATCGCGCGAGCGGCGACGTCCTGGCAGAACAGCGTGCTGGAGATCCACGCGGAGCCGAGCCCGTCCACGGCCAGCGCGATGAGCAGGTTCTGCACCGCCGCCCC
>JASHVM010000373.1:0-2882 GCA_030044595.1 Streptosporangiaceae bacterium | reverse complement strand
CCGGGTTGCGCACCTGGGCCCGCGGGTTGAACTTCCGCAGGGCGTCGAGGAGGGCGTGGGCAAAAATCTCGCGGTCGAGCAGGCCCCGGTGGCTGACCCCGCCCGGGACGCCGGCGCGGTGGACCGGCGCCTCGCGAACGGTCGCCACATCCTTGCCGGTGGATCGCACCAGAAGAACCTCCCGTGAGACAGCTGCTCGACGATCGGCCCGAGCGACACGGCCGGGAAGAACGTGAGCGCGCCGACGATGATGATCACGCCGATCAGCAGCCCGCCGAACATCGGCTGGTCGGTACGGAACGTGCCCGCCGACGGCGGGACAGTTTCCTTAGCCGCGAGCGCGCCAGCCAGAGCCAGCACCGGCACCATGATCGCGAAGCGTCCCAGCAGCAGGCCGAACGTCGTGATCACGTTGTAGAAGGGGGTGTTGACGCTGATCCCGGCAAACGCGGAGCCGTTGTTGTTGGTCACCGAGGTGAAGGTGTAGAGGATCTCGGAGAACCCATGCGGGCCGGCGTTCAGCGTGGCATCCCGGCCGGCGTGCACGGACACGGCGATGCCGGTGAGGATCAGCACCGTAATCGGCATTATCAGCACGCCGAAGGCCGCCAGCTTCACCTCCCTGGCCTGGATCTTCTTCCCCAGGTACTCGGGTGTTCGGCCCACCATCAGGCCGCCAATGAAGACCGTGATGATGGCGAAGAGCAGGATCGTGTACAGGCCGCTGCCCGTCCCGCCCGGCGTCACCTCGCCGAGCATCATGCCGGTCATCGTGGCGAAGCCGCCCATGGGCGTGTAAGAGTCCATCGCCGAGTTGACCGCGCCGGTCGAGGTCTGCGTCGCGGCGACGTTGAACAGCGCCGACGTCGTATCGCCGAAACGAACGTCCTTGCCTTCCATGTTGCCTGTCGGCTGATGGGTCAGCCCAGCCGCGGCGACGGCGGGGTTGGCCTGGTGCTCGGCGACCGATCCGATTGCGAGCCAGCCGCCGAAGATGATCGCCATCACCACGATGAGGACGAATCCCTGGCGGATGCGGCCGACCATCTTGCCGAACGTGTAGGTGAGCGCGACCGGAATGCACATCATGAGCACGATCGACAGCAGGTTGGTCAGCCCAGTCGGGTTCTCGAACGGGTCGGCGCTGTTGGCGTTGAAGAAGCCTCCGCCGTTCGTGCCGAGTTGCTTGATGACCTCCTGCGAGGCCACCGGCCCGCGCGGAATGACCTGCCGGACGCCGTTCAGTGCGTCGTGGATGGTGGCCGGCCCGGCCAGGGTCTGCAGCGCGCCCTGCGCGATGAACACGATCGCGAAAACGAACGCGATCGGCAGCAGGACGTACAGCGTGCCGCGGACAAGATCAACCCAGAAGTTCCCGATCGTCTTCGAGCCCTTACGGACGAAACCCCGGATCAAGGCGATGGCGACCGCCACGCCCACCGCGGCGCTGAGGAAGTTCTGCACCGCCAGCGATCCCATCTGCGACAGGTACGACATCGTCGTCTCGCCCGAGTAGGCCTGCCAGTTTGTGTTGGTCACGAACGAGACCGATGTGTTCCATGCCAGCGCTGGGGGCAGGGCGGGCAGATGCGCCGGGTTAAAGGGCAGCACGCCCTGCAGCCGGAAGATCAGGTACGTAATGGCGAGCGCTGCCGCCGAGAACATGACCAGTGAGATCCCGTAGCGCTGCCAGGACTGCTCATTCTGCGGGTCGACGCCGCAGACGCGGTAGATCGGTCGCTCGACGAACCAGAGCCAGCGGACTCGACCCTCATAGACCGCCGCCATGTAAGAGCCAAGGAACCGCCACGCGACCGCCAGCAGCGCGACGAGGGCCACGATGGTCCAGGTGAAAGTCATCAGAACCACTCGGCCTTGAACATGGCGACGCCGAGATAGATAAACACGCCGATAGACAACCCGAGCAGGATGCCCTGAACGATGGTCATATCCGCTCCAGGCCCCAGATCAGGCCGATCATGGTCGCCACGAACACGACGATCGCGATGAGTACAAGGAAGTCAGCCATGGCCCGATCCTGGCTCGGTCCCTGGTGACCGCGTGGTGAACGACCGCCCGGCTGCGGTGGAGAAGCGGTGAACGGCTTGGTGCCCGCCAGCTGGCCGCCCGCGGCGCGGGCCCGCTTGACGTGGCCGTCGCTATCCGGGCAACGTGCGGGCATGACCGTGTTCGGCGTACCCGAGTACCTCGAACAGACGGCAGCCCGCGAGCCCGCCGTGCGCGAATGGCTCGGCAGCCTGCCGCAGATCGTCGCCGGGATGGCCCGCCAGTGGTCGCTGTCGGTCGGGGCCCCGTTCCGGCCAGGCGGTCATTGCTCGTGGACGGCGCCTGCCACCGACGACTCGGGCGCTGCGCTGGTGCTCAAGATCGCGTTCCAGTTCCGGGGTGCCGAGGAACGCGACGAGGCTGCCGGGCTGCGCGTTTGGGATGGGAACGGGGCCGTCCGGCTGCATGCCGCCTGGCACCGCGAGTCCACCCAGGGACTGCTGCTTGAGCGATGCCTGCCGGGGACTCCGCTCGGACAGCTGGTGCCCGAGTCGGACCAGGACGTCGTCGTGGCCGGGCTCCTGCGGCGGCTGTGGGCCCAACGCTACCCGGCGCACGTGTTCCGACCGCTGACCCAGATGTGCCACGCGTGGGCGGAGGAGTTCGAGGCCGAGTATGCGGCGTCGCCGCCGGAAGATCGGATCGACCCCGGCTTGGCAACGGCCGGGACCACGCTGTTCCGCGAGCTACCCGGCTCCGCCGACAGCCAAGTCCTGCTGTGCACGGACCTGCACGCCGGCAACATCTTGGCCGCCCAGCGGAGTCCTTGGCTGGTGATCGACCCCAAGCCGTACGTCGGCGACCCGGCCTACGAC
>JASHVM010000372.1:0-8919 GCA_030044595.1 Streptosporangiaceae bacterium | reverse complement strand
GGTCCAGCGCCGCGGCCGGCGTGCAGGCCAGGACGGGCACCCGCCAGCTGGCCAGCGTCACCCGGCCCTGACGCGCGGACCCGGGCGGGGACGCGTCCGGCCGGATAAGTTCGGGCGAGGCCAGCGGCCCGTTCCCGGCCGACGGCAGCTGCAGCGTGAGCTCGTCGTCGACGGCCTTGCGGGCCGCCTCCCCGGCCGGGGCGGGCAGCGCGGACAGCAGGTCGGCCAGCTCGGCGGCCTGACAGGCGAACGGATGCGGCGCAGGGCGCCCTTCGCGCGGCGGCAGCGGGCAGGTCTGCGGCAGGGCCGGATCCTCGCCCCACAGGCAGAGCATCCCGCGCGCCCAGATCCCATGGATGACCCGCATGCCGCCTACTGCTCCCGGTTCACGCCTCTCGTCAAACGCTAACAGCGCGCGGGACTCCCCCGCGACGACACGCCGCCAAGCCCCGGGCACCGACCTGACACGACGGCTGCCTCCTGGTGGACGGCGATGCAGCCGACGCGGTGACGCTGGCCCGTAAGCTCGGTAGGCCAGGCCGGCCGGTCGCTTGAAATATCTAATACACCGAGTCCGGAAACGTCAGAATCGGATGCAGCCTCACCTATCCGAAACACAATGGAAACATGAGGATTCCTCACTGAAACGGGACGCGGTGAATTTTTGATAAACCCTTCGGACGAACCTGCTGTACGAGTGATGAACCGGTTACGATCCGACGTCCATGCAATCCGGGGCCATTGGTTCGACGCCGGTGCCGGGTCGGGCCGCGCCTGTCTACTAGCCGTTGCGCTCGCTTCAAGGTCACAATCGGGCGGATATCGCTTCTGCCCAGATAGATCAGCACTAAGGTATTGTGAGGCAGCCTTTGCGAGGGGACCCGAGGGGGGAGCTAGGTGCTACTGAAGTTTAACCTGTACGACCTTTTCGTCCTTTCGTTCGTCCAGCTGCTCGTGTCGACGGTGCTGGTGCTGAGCCCGGCGCGCGAGATCGGGAACCGGTTCCGCTGGACGGGTTCCAGGATCACCGAGGTCCTGGTGGGCAGCGTCGGGGCGGTCGCGATCTCGGCCGCCGCCGTCTTGATCACCCACGAACTGTGGGGGCTGCCGGTCGGTGGCCTGGAGAGCGCCGCCTACCCGCTCGTGGTCGTCTCGGCCGTGGTGATCGCCCTGCAGCCGGACCGTAACATCGTCGGCCACGTCTTCTACGCCTCGTTCGGCTCGGCGTCTTTGGCCTTCATCATCTGGGCGGCCTACATCGCCGTCGTCGCCACCCATTCGATCCTCGAGACCGTAACGGCCTCGTTCGTGCTCGCGCTCGATCTGGCGGCCTTCCTGGTGTGGATGTCCAACATCAACTACCAGAGCGACGTGCTGTGCCGCGCCCGCCGCGGACGCCCGCTGCCCAAGGCCGATTCGGCCTACCAGCCGATGGTCTCGATCCACATCCCGGCCTACAACGAGCCGCCCGAGCTGCTGATCGAGACGATCAAGGCCGCCGAGCGGATGGACTACCCGGACTTCGAGGTAGTCGTCATCGACAACAACACCAAGGACCCGGCGGTGTGGGGCCCGGTGGAGGAATACTGCCGGGACCGGCCGCGGGTCAAGTTCGTCCACGTGGCCCCGTGGCCCGGCTACAAGGCCGGCGCCTGCAACCTGGCGCTACGCCGGTATACCGACCCGCGCGCGGAGATCATCGGCCTGGTCGACGCCGACGACCTGGTCCAGCCGTATTACCTGCGCGAGACCGTCCCGTACTTCTGCGACCCCGCCCTTGGTTTCCTGCAGACCTTCGAGGGCAACCGCGACTTCGAAGGCAGCCCCTACTACACGGCCTGCGTCGACTCGTTCCAGGCCTTCTACCTGTCCGTCATGTCCTCGCGCAACGAGCGCGACACGGTGCCGTTCGTGGGGACGATGGGGCTGTTCCGGCGCAGTGCGCTGACCGCCATCGGCGGGTGGAACGAATGGTGCATCTGCGAGGACACCGAGGCGTCGCTGCGGGTGATCAAGAGCGGCTGGTCCGGCCTGTACATTCCCCGCTGCTTCGGCCGGGGCGTGGTGCCGCCCAGCTGGGCCGGGATGCTCACCCAGCGGCACCGCTGGTGCTTCGGCGCCATGCAGATCCTGCGGCTGCACTGGCGCAGCCTCATGCCGTGGGACCGCTCTCCCGACAACCATATGACCAGCGCGCAGCGCCGCGACTACCTGATGGCGTCGCTGGGGTGGTTCCGGGACCTGCTCATGCTGGCCTTCAGCCTGCTGCTGCTGGTGATCACCGGCCTGCTGGTCACCCATTCCGGCTTCGCCGTCGCGCCTCTGGACGGCTCTCGGTCGCTGCTGCCGCTGTCGCTCATCATCATCGCGTCGATGAGCATGATGTTCACGCAGCATCACTGGACTACCTTGTCGTTCCGCCGGGCGCTGATGTCGCTGGTCATCAGCCTCGCGGTCACCTGGGTCGTCGCGCTGGGCTGTATCGAGGGGGCGGCCCGGCGAGACGGAGTGTTCTTGCGGACCGCCAAGACCAGCGGCCGCCGCACCATTTTCACCGCGCTGCGGCTGACCCGGGTGGAGACGATCCTGGCCGTCGCCCTGTTCATCAGCGTCGGGCTACTGGCAGGCTTGCGGCACCGGCCATGGCTGCTCATGTTCCTCATCTTCGCCCAAGGGATGGTGTATCTCTGCGCGCCGATCGCGTCGGTGTGGAACCTGCGGACCCAGACTGCGGCCGACCAGGCGCACCGGCGCGGATTCGCCGAACGCCGCCTGCGCGCGCAGCGCCGCCGGACCGGCGTCCTGCTGCCGCGGCCTGCCGCCGCGGCCCTGACCGCGCTGGGTATCGGGGCAGTGACCAGCGCCTTCGTGGCCCCGGTCGCGCTGCTGCACACGACGAGCGTGGCGCGGGGGGTCGCGTCCCAGCGGTCGCTGCTGACTTCTGCGAGCGCCGAGGTCTACCTCAAGCTGGGCTCGTCCGGCACGGAAACCGGCCGTACGTACTACCCCATCACCGCGGTGCACTTGTCCGACGTGGCAGCGTCCTCGCCGGGGGGATCGGCGCATACCGGGCTCAGCTTCGGCACGTCCTCGGTGGTGCTGCTCGGCGAGATCCTCCGGGCGGCCGCGGGCGGCGGGCGGATCTCCCACGTCAGCCTGGCCATCCGCACGCCCGGGCCGGACGGCCGGCCGACTACCGAGCTGGTCGACACGTTCGCCACCGCCGCCGTCACCTCCTGGCAGGAACACCTGTCCGGCCATCCTGCGGGCAGCGTCTCGCTCCTGCTTCCCACGGCCAGCGACGTGACGAACACGCCGGGCGCGCTGCAGCACGCCGGCCCGTTCGCCGCCAGCCGGGCACCGGTCACCGCGGCGTCCGTGACGCTCGGCGCCTCCGGCGGGGGACAGCCCTCTTACGCCGTGACGGCCGTCCGCCTCTCCCAGACGGCACCGGATGCCCCGCTCGGCCTCAGCTTCACCACATCGGCGCTGCCGCTGCTGCAAGGGATCGTCCAAGCCGAAGGCACCGGCGCCCGCATCCCGGTGCTGAGCCTTTCCGTTCGCGCCGGGACGGGGGGCCTGATGCTGTCGCACACCTTCTCCGGGCTGAGCGTCAGCACCCTCGCCGAGAACCTCTCCGGGTCGGTCTCGGGCACCGCCACGCTCGTCGGCTCGCGATAGCCGCCCACCGGCCGGGGCTCACCGCAGGCCCTATCCGCAGGCGGCGTCTTGCAGCGTGCTCCCCGCGTCGAGGCAGTAGGCGGAGATCTGCGCGGAAAAGCTCGACGGCCCTGAGTCCATCGGATCGCCGCTCGCCGGGCCGAACTCGACGCCGAAGGACGCCGTGTCGAGCCAATAGTGTGCCTCCAGGTCAGGCCAGCCGTAGTTGTCCCGCAGGAGCAGGCTGGCCGCCGAGAACACGGCGCTCAGGTCGACGCTCACCAGGCCCTGGCTGGCGACGTCGGCTTGGTCGAGGACGAACCAGAGCGTTCCGCCCCACGGCGCCGTCCGTCCGTCCGTGTCGATGTTGCTGGCGTATATGGACCACGCCCCCGTGCCCGGCCGGGTGACGCGGTCGACGGCGAACGGGATGTTGGCCGTGCCGACCTGCATGCTGGCCGGCAGGAGCGCTCGCGCATCGTAATCGGTCCACACCATGATCTCGAGCGTGCCCTCGGACCTGCACGGCTGCTTCGTAGCCGTCTGGTGCAGCCACAAATCGTAGGCGACGTCGTAGGTGACCTGCGAGGTCTGGGCGGAGTAGGTGGTCACGCCGACCAGGTGCGACGGGATCGAATCCAGCTGGACCGGGAGCGGCAGTCGCGGCGAGGGCGGCGGCGAGGTGTCGGCATGGCACTGGTTGATGCCGTACAACACGTTCGGGTAGCCCCGCACCCAGGTGAACGCGCTCGGTGCCAGGCAGGTCGGCTCGGTGCACGGCGCCGTGCGGGCAAAGTCTCCCTTGATGGTCACGGCGCCGCTAGGTTCCACCGCCATGTCGAGCGAGCCTCCACCCGCGGGACCACCGAGGTTCCACTCGTCACCGTTCAGCTGAGCGGAGCCGAGAATCGGGCCTGCTTCTCCGCAGCCTTGGCTCACCGCCGGGCCGAACGGGCACTGAACCGTCCAGCGCCACACCTGACTGCTGGCCCCCGGAGCCGGCAGCAGCGCGACGTCGGCGCGAGGCGGGGTCGAGCCGCACGCCGCCAGCAGCAGCGTGACGGCGAGGCCTGCGATCGCCGCGGCGGCGCGGGACCCCGCCCGTGCCCGCTGCACGGGCCTCACAACGTTCCGAAGGAGGCGTGACCGTTGCGGCCGACGATGGCGATTCCCTCGCCTACGACGGCGGACTTCGAGATGGGCCCGAAGACCCGCGAGTCACAGGCGTCCGAACGGTTGTCGGCCAGCACGAAGTACTGGTCCGGGCCCAGGGTCGTGCCGCGGATCGCTGTGGACCCGACCTGGCCGAAGCGGGGGTCGTACCATCCCGGTTCGCGAAGCGGACGCCCGTCGACGAAGATGGTGTTGCCGACGGACCAGATCACCTGGCCTGGCAGCGCCACGACCCGGAGCACGAGGTCACCGCCGCGGCCTCCGACCACGCCGCAGGGCAGGGACCGCGGCGGACGGATGACGACGATTTCGCCGCTGCGGATGGACCCCTCGAGTAGGCGCGACTTGAGGACCAGGATGCGGTCGCCCGCCTGGAGGGTGGGCGACATCGCGTCTCCTGGCACGGCGAAGGGCTGGATGACGAAGGCCTGCAGGAGCACCACCGCCAGCGCCGCTATGCCGAGGAAGACGGCCACCTTGACCACGAGCCGACCGCGGGGGTGCTGAGCGTGGTCCGTTCGCACCGGCGCGGCGGGAGCGTGGTCCGCCGGCTCGGCACCTAGGCCCCGCAGGCGGTAGTCCAACTCTTCCGGCAGCCGAACGGCCGTCGCCCGAGAGTCGGCCTTGCCGCGAGCATGGCGGCCGGATCCAGTGGCGGCGCCGGGCTCCCGGGCGGGCGCCGGGTGATCCGGATAGCCGCCGACCGCGACTCCCGGGGAGTCGCCGTTATCGGCGGGCGGCCGGCTCATCGAAGACCTCCCCGCCTGCGGCCGGCGACCAGGAACTGCCGCATCCCTTCCGCCTCGCCGTCGGCTAGCTTCTCGAAGGCCACGCCGAACTGCGTGCCTGCTGCGGTACTGCGATGCCAGCTGATCCGGCCCGGCACGTCGAGGCAGATCCGGTGGGTGGTCACGTCGGTTTCGAGCAGGAACGGTCCGGCGAGCGCCGCGCTCGGCACGACCAGCGGCGACGCCTCGGGCAGGATGCACCGCACCCCGCCCTCGCTCACGTCCACCAGGCCGGCGTATATGGCGGCGTGCCAAGATCGGATATGTATCCCGCCGTCGATCGGCACCCGGACATGATGCCGACGCTCGGTTGCCGTGCCCCCGCGGCCCCTCGTCACGTCGGTCGCCTGGCTGTGGCCGTTGGCGGCCGGTCCATCGGCGCTCGCGCCCCAGCCTGCTCCCGCTCCGGCGAGCGCACCGACCCGCTCCTTCGCCGGTACCGCGGCGGATGAGGGAGCGGTCTTCGCTCCGAAGCGTCGCGCACGACGGACGCGACGAGCAGGGGTACGCCGCGTCCCGACGAACTCGATGCCCCAGGCTCGCCGCTCGGAAGGCGACAGGTCAGACCAGTTCGCCGGCATGCGCCTGATGTAGGACGGCACGCCTTCGGCTGCCTCGGGGCGGAGTTGCCTGCCCCAGCTCGCCGCCACCGAGGCCGCCTGAGGGAAGTTCACCGGCACGGCGCTCGGGTCGTAGGGCAGGTCGAAGAGGCCTGGGTCGTCGAGCCAGTCGGGGGCGGCGGAGCTGATCGCCTGGGCCACGTCCGGCCACCGCACTCTGGCCAGAAGGTACGGGACGGCTTGATCGGTGAGCACGAGGTACCGCACTTCACCCGGGTCGGGTGTCACTGCCCCCACCCACCAGCCGCCGATATCAGGACAAACGCATGCGAACGCCCGATTCCAGCCGAAATGGCCAATTCCCACCCCCCTTGGCGCAAGGTGCGCCTTTCCCCAGACCCCGGCCAGCGGTGCTCAGATTAGCAACGCCATCTTGGCGCATCAACCCAGTTCATCCCGATTTAACCTTTCGCGACCTTGTCGAAATGCGTCAAAACTAGACCTTTCGAATGCGGGCCAGCTTGACCTTTCGAAGGCGCGGCAGCTTGACCCTTTCAAATGTGCTTAAGCGGAGTGGACAGGACCCGCGTTTCGCGGTCTCATGAACAGATATGGCACCGACCCTGGGTCTGTCCGGCCGACTTCGGCGCCGCCCCGTCCTCTTGGTCGTCGCCCTCGCGCTGGTCGTCGCTCTCGCGCTGGGCGCCGGCTGGCTGCTGGCTGGGGGCACGCCAGACTCCGCCGGGTCGGCGGCCGCGCCGGGCCGGCCGCCCTTCGGGCCGAACGTGTTCATCTTCAGCCCGAGCATGCCGCAGAGCCGCATCGAGGCCACCGTCAACTCGATCGCCAGCCAGCAGGCCGGCAACCAGTTCGGCGATCAGCGCTACGCCCTGCTGTTCGAACCAGGTACCTACGGCTCGGCCGCGGATCCGCTATTCCTCCAAGTCGGCTACTACACCAGCGTGGCCGGCCTCGGGACCTCCCCGGGCGACGTCGTCATCAACGGAGCCGTCGATTCCTTCAACCAGTGCTTCCCGCCCACGAAACCCGGTACCAGCAACTGCACCGCTCTGGACAACTTCTGGCGCTCGCTTTCGAACCTGACGATCAATGTCCCGGCGCCGCCGAGAGGCGCACCGTGCCAGCACACAGCCGAATTCTGGGCGACGTCCCAGGCTTCTCCTGTGCGGCGGGTCGAAGTCAACGGACCAACCTCGCTGATGGACTACTGCTCCGATCCCGGCTATTCCAGCGGCGGCTTCATCGCCGACTCTAAGTTCTCCGGCCGGGCCGTGCTGAACGGCTCCCAGCAGCAGTTCCTGGTCCGGAACAGCACCCTCGACGGCTGGAGCAACGACGTGTGGAACCAGGTCTTCTCCGGTGACGTGGGGGCACCTGCGCAGAAATTCGGCTCCGGCGCGCAGTACACGACCCTGGAGGCCAGCCCGGTCACCGAGGAAGAGCCGTTCCTGCAGGTGGGCCAGGGCGGGAACTACAGCGTGTTCGTTCCGGCCGTGCAGCGCCGCTCGGTGGGACCGTCCTGGGCCAGCGGCCCGACGCCGGGCACGGCGATCCCAGTGCAGCGGTTCTTCATCGCCACCCCCGGCGACCCGGCGGCGGTGATCAACGCGGCGCTCGCCCGGGGGCAGGACCTGATCGTCACCCCCGGCGTCTACGACCTGGACCAGACCATCGAGGTCACCCGCCCGGACACGGTGGTGCTCGGCCTCGGTTTCCCCACCATGGTGGCGGAGAACGGCATCGTCTCGATGCGGATAGCCGGCGTTCCGGGCGTGAAGCTGTCCGGGATGATCTTCGCGGCCGGGCCGGTGAACTCCCCGGTGCTGCTGCAGGTGGGCAGCCAGCCCGGGCTCGGGCGCGCGGACCCGGCGGACCCCACGCTGGTGCAGGACGTGTTCTTTTGCATCGGCGGCGCCGCGCCCGGCCGGGCGACCACCAGCCTGGTGGTCGACAGCTCCCAGGTGATTCTCGACGATATCTGGGCGTGGCGGGCCGACCATGGCGACGGGGTCGGCTGGACCGACAACGTCGCGGATACCGGAGTCGTCGTCAACGGGGACCACGTGACCGCCTACGGGCTGTTCGTCGAGCACTACGAGAAATACGAGGTGATCTGGGCCGGGCAAGACGGCACGGACATCTTCTTCGAGAACGAGATGCCGTACGATCCCCCGAGCCAGGCCGCCTGGATGGCCGATCCCACGACCGACGGCTACCCCGCGTTCCTGATCACGGGCCGGGCGGCCGGCTTTCAAGGGTACGGGATGGGCAGTTACAGCTTCTTCGACCGGGGCGTGCCGATCTTGGCCAGCAACGCGTTCGAGACCGCCAACCCGCCCGGCAGCCAGCTCCACGACCTATTCACGATCTTCCTCAGCACCGTCGGGTCCGGCGGGATCGACCACGTGGTGAACGGCACCGGCAAGTCGTCGACGGCCGCGAACCCCGATACCGCGGTGGATGTGGTCAGCTATCCGTGACACGCCGACGCCACGTTCCCGGTTCGGCCCTACTTGGGCGTCTCGGCCGGGGCGTTGGGATCCTCGGCCGGGTCCTTGGCTTCCTCGCCGTCATCGGCGCCGGGCGGCGGGCTGACCTTGCGGATCTGCTTGTTCATCGAGCGGAGCAAGAAGA
Organism: Streptosporangiaceae bacterium; assembly: GCA_030044595.1. GTDB lineage: Bacteria > Actinomycetota > Actinomycetes > Streptosporangiales > Streptosporangiaceae > Palsa-504. Next base: position 83 of record JASHVM010000372.1, on the reverse strand, counting down.
CCAGCGCGACCCCTATCCCGGCCACGATCAAGAACCCGTACACGCCGGGGTACACGTTGTCGCTGGCCGAGGAGGAGGCAGCC
>JASHVM010000035.1:0-9376 GCA_030044595.1 Streptosporangiaceae bacterium | reverse complement strand
CGACCTGGATAAGCAGCTCGGACACGGTCCACGTGAGGAAGCACGAGATGGCGACGATCCCGGTTGCGTAGGCGCGCCGACCGGTCAGGGAGGCCAGGAACAGGCCGACGGCCGCCATGAGCACGGCCCACATCAAGCCCACGCCCAGGCCGGGAATGAGCGCCTTGGTCTCGTCCCACACGCCATGGCCGTTCTTCGCCGATGCGATCGTCCCCACGTACGTGATGAGCAGCGGCACCTCGATCAGCAGCAGGAGTGTCGCGGTGAGCGCGATGTACTTGGCCAGGGGGTAATCCCCCCGGCGGATCGGCCGGGAGAAGTACAGCGGCAGCACGTGGCTGCGCAGGTCCCTCGACACGAGTTCGGGCGCCTGGGCGGCGAGGAAGATCGTCACCACGATGACCCGCAGCTGCGGTGTGTAGACGTCGTAGCCGAACAGCCGCGGGTTGCCCCTGGCCACCGCGAACGCGTTCACGAACGCGGGCAGGCATATCGCGATGGCCGCCAGGATCGGGACGATCTTGGCCTTCACGCCCCGCCCGATGCCCCACGAGGAGCGGAAGCTGTGCCAGACCAGGGCCCTGATGATCTGCACGCGGCCCAGCCGGGGGCCATCGTACCGACGGTAGCCGAGGTCGTGGATGACGCCGACGGCCTGGGTTTCAGACATGCGGCACCTCCTCCTCGTCGCGGAACAGCTCTTCGACCTGGTGCCGCCGCTGCTCCAGCCGGCACAGCGGCAGGGCCAGGTCGGCCACGGCGTCCCGTACCACGTCGTAGGTGCCGTCGCCGCCGAGCGGGACGAGCAGCACCCGCTGCTGGGCGGTGGCGGTCAGGCCGCGGGCGTGCAGCTCGGCTTGCAGCTCGGCGAGGCCCTCCTCGACCTCGACCGCGAGGACCTGGCTGGCCTGGGTAAAGCTGGTAATCGTGTCGGCGCGCAGCAGCCGGCCGGCCTCGATCGCGACCAGGTGATCGCAGATCCGCTCGATCTCGCCGAGCAGGTGGGAGGCGACCACGATCGGGATGCCGAACTCCGCGCCGATCCGGGCGATCAACTCGAGCATGGCCGTGCGGCCGGCGGGATCGAGCCCGTTCGTCGGCTCGTCGAGCAGCAGCAGCCGCGGGTCGCCGACCAGCGCCTGGGCCAGCTTGACCCGCTGTTTCATGCCGGTCGAATACGTTCCGATCAAGCGGTACCGCTCCTCGTGCAGGCCCACGTGGCGCAGCGACTCGGCCGCGCGTTCCTTCGCCACCGTGGGCGGCAGCCCCGACATCCGGCCCAGGTGCGTCACGAACTCGGTCGCGGTCACGTCGGGCGGCAGGCAATCATGCTCCGGCATGTAGCCGAGCAGCGTCCTGATCCTCTCGCCGCTGGTCTCGCAGTCGTGGCCGAGCACCTGGGCCTGGCCCCTGGTCGGCGGGATGAGTCCGAGCAGGATCTTGATCAACGTGGACTTGCCCGCGCCGTTGGCACCGACCAGCCCGGTGACGCCGGGCGCGACGCTGACCGTGAGTCCGTCGAGCGCCGTCACGTTCCCCGGATATACCTTGGTCAGCGCCCTGGTCTCCACGACGCCTTGCCCCTCGGGGGCCTGGGTGGATGGCATGAGGCTACGGTGCCAGTGCGTGGCCGGGCGCGTCATCAGCCACAAGGGTGAAGTTGCGGCGGGCGTCGTGGCCGGGCAGGTGAGGTGGGCTCGTCGGCGCGGCCTACGCCTGCAGGATGACGCAGCGGGCGGTCGCGGCGATTACGGTAGGTATGTGCGCACCTTGTTGCCCCGGGGGGACGACCCCCCGGGATCCCCCCGCTTCTGGGGGGACCCATCCCCCCAGACCCCCCTTGGGGGGGACCCATCCCCCCAGACCCCCCTTGGGGGGGACCCATCCCCCCAGATCCCCCTTGGGGAGGACTCCTTCCCCCAGGCTTCCCTTGGCGAGGGCTTCCTGCCCGCCCTAACCTCGGCGCCTCCTCATAACCCACAGGAGCCGCCGCTGACCGCGCGGCTGAGAGCCGGGCACTGGGCTGCGCTGGACTACGTGGCCGGCGCGCTCATCACCTTGGTCCTGTTCGCGACCATCTTGCACAGCTTCAGGCGGGCCGTGCTGTCTCCGTACGGCTCGCACTACTTCGTGGTGCCGCTGATGGCCCCGATGGCCCTGACCCTGGCGGCGATAGCGGGCCTCGCGGTGGCGCTGCGCCGTCGCCGCCCGGTGCTCGCGCTCGGCGTGGTCTTGGTCGGCTCGCTCGTCGTCACCGCGCTGAGCGGGCCGTATGACGCGTCCCTGTTCTACTTCCTGCCCGCCGCCTACGTGCTCTACCTGGTAGCGGCCACGTACGAGCACCGACAGGCCGCGGTCCGAGTCCTGGCGGCGGTGTTCGTAACGCTCCTCGCGGATATCGCGCTGGTGGTAATCGGCTTGGGCGGGGGCTTCAACCCGGGTGGCGCCATGCTGGTCGCGCTGCTCGTGATCATCGCCTGGACGGCCGGGTATACCGTGCGCCAGCGCCGCAGGTACGCGGTCAGGCTGCAAGACGAAGCCGCCAGCAAGGCGGTGGCGCAGGAACGCCTGCGCATCGCCAGGGAACTGCACGACGTGGTGGCGCACAGCATGAGCGTCATCGCGGTCCAGGCCGGCTACGGCCAATACGTCATCGATACTCAGCCGGGCGACGCCCGGGACGCGCTCGGCGCCATCCAGGCCACCAGCCGTGAGGCGCTTGACGAGATGCGCCGGATGCTGGGCGCCCTCCGGCACGCCGACGAGGGAGACGCCCGGGACGCTGGCGCCGGATCAGCGGCGAGGATCCGACCGCGCACTGATCCCCGGGCGGGCGGCGATCAGGCTGGTTCCCCCGACGCGCCGCTGCTGCCGGCGCCCGGGCTGGCCGACCTGGACCGGCTGGTCTCGCGGACCGCGGGCGCGGGCGTCCGGGTCGAGGTGACGCGCCTGGGAGATCCCCGCGACCTGCCCGGGAGCATCGACCTGTCGGCCTACCGGATCGTGCAGGAGGCGCTGACCAACGTGGTCAAGCACGCCCAGACAAGCTCGTGCCAGGTGGTGATCGGTTACCGGGACAACGAACTGGCCATCGGCGTCACAGATAACGGTACTGGCGTGCCGGTCCCGGAGATGGCGAACGCCGGGCAGGTCCCGGAGATGGCGGGCGCCGGAGCAGCCGCCGCCCGGACCCGGAGAGGCACCGGCGAGCACGCCGTCAACGGGTACGGCCTCAGGGGTGCCCTGACGCGCGGCATCCCGGGCGACGGGCACGGCATTATCGGCATGCGCGAGCGGGTCACCTTGCTCGGCGGCGAATTCAGCGCCGGGCCGCTGCCCGGCTACGGGTTCCGGGTAAGCGCGCGCATCCCGCTGCCGCCCGGCAGCTCATGACGACCCCGGGGCGCACATGACCACTGCGGAGACGCTACGCGTGGTGGTCGCCGATGATCAGGCCCTGGTCCGGGTGGGCTTTTGCGGGATCATCGCGGCGACGCCTGGGTTCGCCGTGGTCGGCGAGGCGGGCAACGGCGTGGAGGCCGTGGAGGCCGCCCGGCGGACGAGGCCGGATGTCATCCTGATGGACGTACGCATGCCGGTCGTCGACGGCATCGAGGCGACGAGGCTGATCACGCGGAGCACCGACGTGCGCGCCCTCATCCTGACTACCTTCGACCTGGACGAGTACGTCTTCGCCGCGCTGCGGGCCGGCGCCAGCGGTTTCCTGCTGAAGGACACCATCCCGGCCGACCTGCTCACCGCCATCCGGGTCGTGGCCGCGGGGGACGCGCTGCTCGCGCCCAGCGTGACCCGCCGCCTGATCGGGGAGTTCACCCGCACCGCGCCGAACACGGGGGAGCCGGGCGCCTCGGCGAGCGCGGCCGGGACTCAGGAGGCCCACCGGGCCGCGGCCGGCGAGAACAGCTATTCCGGCGTGTCCTGCTCCTCGGTCGATGAGCTCAGGCGGGTCCTCACCGACCGCGAGCTCGAAGTGCTGGAGATGGTTGCCTGCGGGTTGGCCAACGCCGAAATCGCGGAACAGCTGACGATCAGCACGGCCACCGCCAAGACTCATGTCGCCCACTTGCTGACCAAGCTCAGTGCCCGCGACCGGATCCAGCTCGTCATCATCGCCTACCGGTGCGGGCTGGTCCTCGCGGCGCCGTGACGGGCGCTACCCAGCGCATCGTCGTGAGGACGTACTGACTATTGGGGGTACGTTGTCACGACCATGTGTCGCGAGGCGGTTACCGCAGGTGGTCGCGAAACCTAGTGGGAGAAGTGGCCCCGGTAGTACTCGAAGACGAAGCCGATCGCGGCGAACACGGTGCAGAGCATCCCGGTCAGGAACAGCCACCAGCCGACCGCGGCGCCGATCGCCGCGGTGGCGCAGCTGAGGCCCAGGAAAAGCGGCCACCAGCTGTGCGGGCTGAAGAACCCGACCTCCCCGGTCCCCTGCTCGATCTCGCCGCGATTGTCGTCCTCCGGCCGCCTGGGCAGGCGGCGGCCGGTGAACAGCACGTAGAAGCCGGTAAGCAACGCGAGCCCGACGGCGAACGCGAGGGCGGCGGTCCCGGTCGGGTCGTGCGAGGTGTACCAGTACACCACGTCCACGGCGCCGAAGAAGATTCCGCAGCCCAGGAACAGCCAGCCTTCGACCCTCATGCCAGCACCTACTTCCCCGCGGTTTCGATGGCCGGGGCTTCCTGGTCCTCCACAGCCGGGATCTCCTGCTCGAGTCCGTACGAGGCACGGCCCCACTTGATGTGCGGGTAGTGTGCCTCGAAGGCCGGCCGCTCGGACCTGATCCGCGGAATCCGGTAGAAGTTGTGCCGCGGCGGTGGGCAGGTCGTCGCCCACTCAAGCGAGCTGCAGTAACCCCACGGGTCTTCTTCTGTCACCCTCACGCCGTGCCGCCAGGTCACGTACATGTTCCAGAAGAACATGAGCACGGAAACGGCGAGGATCCACGACCCGACGGAGGAGATGATGTTGAGCGTGGTCACGTTCCCGGGCAGGTAGGGATAGTTGGCGACGCGCCGCGGCATCCCTTCGACGCCGATCCAGTGCTGGACCAGGAACGTCATGTTGAACCCGATGAACATGAACCAGAACTGCAGCTTGCCGATCCGGCTGTTCAGCATCTTGCCGGTCATCTTCGGCCACCAGAAGTAGAACCCGGCGAACATCTCGAACAGAACCGTGCCGGCCAGCACGTAGTGGAAGTGCGCGACCACGAAGTAGGAGTCGGACACGGCGAAATCGAGGGGCGGGGAGGCCAGGATGATGCCGGTGATGCCGCCGAACAAGAACACGACGAGGAACCCGATAGTGAACAACATGGGCGGCTCGAAGGTGAGCTGGCCCTTCCACATGGTGCCCACCCAGTTGAAGAACTTCACCCCGGTCGGCACCGCGATCAGGAACGTCATGAACGAGAAGAACGGCAGCAGCACGGCGCCGGTGGTGAACATGTGGTGCGCCCACACGGTCATCGACAGGCCCGCGATCGCGATCGTCGCGGCGATCAGCGTCTTGTAGCCGAACAGCGGCTTGCGGCTGAACACGGGAATGATCTCGGTCGCGATGCCGAAGAAGGGCAGCGCGAGGATATAGACCTCGGGATGGCCGAAGAACCAGAACAGGTTCTGCCACAAGATCGCCCCGCCGCTGGAGGCGTCGAAGACGTGCGCGCCCAGCCGACGGTCGATCTCGAGCACCAGCAGCGCGGCGGCCAGCACCGGGAACGCCATCAGCACCAGCATCGAGGTCAGCAGGGCGTTCCAGGTGAACATCGGCATCCGGAACATCGTCATGCCGGGCGCGCGCATGCAGAAGATCGTGGTGATGAAGTTGACCCCACCGAGGATCGTGCCGAACCCGGAAAGCACCAGGCCCATGATCCACATGTCCGCGCCGACGCCGGGCGAGTAAATCGAGCTGGTCAGGGGCGAGTACGCGTACCAGCCGAACGACGCCGAGCCGCCCGGGGTGAGGAAGCTGGACAGCAGGATCAGCCCGCCGAACGTGAACAGGTAGTAGCTCAGCAGGTTGAGCCGCGGGAACGCCACGTCCGGCGCGCCGATCTGCAGCGGCACCAACTCGTTCGCGAACCCGATGAACAGCGGGGTGGCGAACAGCAGCAGCATGAGCGTGCCGTGCATGGTGAACAGCTCGTTGTACTGCTGGTCGGACACGAAGTGCTGGTCCGGCCCCAGCAGCTGGATGCGCATCAGCAGCGCCATGATCCCGGCGCACAGGAAGAAGAAATAGGAGGTGATCAGGTACATGTGCCCGATGATCTTGTGATCAGTCGAGGACAGCCAGTACGCGAGGATCGATCCCTTGCGCTCGGTTTTTTCCTGAGGCGCGGCGATGACCGGCTGTTCGATCGTGCTCACTGTGCCTCCTCCAGATGCTTCCGCCGTCCGGTCAGCCCGTGCCCGGCCGCCGGCCGCTCGCCCAGACAGGTGCTGGCCGGCCGGTACCGGATGGCGCTCACGGGCTACTCCCGGACGAGCTCTGGGCCGCCTGCTCGGCGGCCATGTACGCCTGGAATTGCTGCGGGGTCACTACCTTCAGCGTAAACAGCATTCGGCTGTGGTAAAGGCCGCACAGCTCACTGCAGTGCCCGATGAAGGTCCCCGTCTGCGTCAGCGTGACCTGGAAGTGGTTCGGGTGGCCGGGGATGACATCGCGCTTGAACAAGAACTCGGGCACCCAGAACGCGTGGATGACGTCGTCCGAAGTCAGGTTGAACCGGACCGTTTCCCCGGTCGGGACCTCCAGCACCGGCAACGGCCCCTCACCCCACATGTTGCCGACATTCGTCACGTGGTATTGCGGGTAGTTGAACTGCCAGCTCCACTGGAACCCGAGGACGTTCACGACCACCTGCGGGTTGGGCGACAGCTTGTTGATGTAGTTCTCGTCCTTCGCGGTGAAGTAGAACAGCACCGCGATCAGCACGAACGGCACCGCCGTGTACATGATCTCGATCGGCATGTTGTAGCGCGCCTGGGGCGGCAGCTTGTCGCCGCGCTTGCGGTGGAAGATCACCGCCCACAGGATCAGCCCCCACACCAGCGCGCCGACGGCCAGGCCGGCGATCCAGGAACCCTGCCAGAGCGTGAGGACCGTCTTGCCCTGCTCGGTGATGGGGTTGGGGAAGCCCAGCCTGGTGAACGTGTCGTTCGTGCAGCCGGTGAGGCCGAGGACCAGGAGCACGAGCGCGACGGTCAGGCCCGCTGCGCGGGATACGCGCACCCGGCGGGGACCGGGCCTTCCCGGGTCCTGTTCGGCGTGATCGGTAGTCAAGTCGAGGGCCTTCCTTCTTTCTTCCCCCGAGCCCACCCTATTTTTCCCACAAGCCCACCCTTGTTCTGCTACAGCGTGTCGTGCAAACAGTATCGCGCGCCGCCCCCGGGCCTTCGACGACCCCCACATGTTTGCGGTCATCTTCGTGCCGCGCGCGTACCGGAGCCGACGCCGGGCATTATTGGGGGCGTGAAGGTGCTCGCATGAGGTTGTATCGCTCGGGGGACCCGCCGGCCGCCGATGGTGGTTCCGGCCCTTTTCTTGAGCCCGAACGGACGGTGGTACCACCGTCCGGCCTGGTGCCCGCGCTGACGATCGACGCGCTCGGCCGGAAGTGCCCGATCCCCATCATCATGCTCGCGGAGCAGATCAGGGACGTTCCGCTGGGCGCGGTGGTCGCGGTCCTGGCCGACGACCCGGCGGCCTACACCGACGTGCCATCCTGGTGCGCGATGAAGTCGCAGGAGTTCGCCGGTTACGCCGAACTCTCCCGCGGCTGGGCGCTGTTCATCCGCCGCACGCTGTGAAACCGACGAGGCCGCCACCCGCGACGACGGACGTCGCGGCGGGGGAGGGCGGCTAGCTGGACTTGAAGCGGCCGGTGAAGCGGGGGTCGTCCTCCCACCACGGCTTGGACCGATCCGTACCCGCGCGCGGCCCGGGCTCTGCCGCTGTTTCTTGCTGCGCCTCCTGCTCAGCCTGCTGGGCGTCCAGTTCGGCGTCGATCTTGGCCGCGTCCGACTCGTCCTCGCGCATCATCTGGATCAGCTGCGCGGCGAGGAACGGCAGGCCGACCAGGTCGCCGAGGACCCACAGCACTCCCCCGCCGATGACCTGATCCGTCTGCAGGCTGGGTCCCCAGGGCCGGCCCAAGGCCTGGTAGTAGGCTCCGCCGATCAGGCCCTGGTAGGCGATGACGGCGATGCCGAAGAACGCGTCACCGATAACCTCCCCGCCGGTGATCCACATGGAGACCGCGTAGGGGTAGGCCTTCGGCACCGGGTCGACCCGCAGCAGGGTCCAGAAGAACGCGAAGCCCAGCGCCATCAGGACCAGGTAGGTGAGCTCCCGCACCGTGGTGCTGTGGAAGACCGCCGTGTACCAGGATGTGAAGTACATGAAGAACGGCACGCCCACCAGCGCCAGCGTGGTAATCGCGGGGAAGGTGAGGATCCGGGCGACGCGCGAGCGTATGCCCTTCTGGAGGTACCGGCCCGCGCGCGGGAACACCGTGATGGCGAGCGTGATGGGGCGCCCGAGGGCGAGAAACAGCGGCACCACCAAGACGAGGAGGACCGTCTGCACCGCGCGCGCGTAGAACAGAATCCCCTGGTAGACGCCGACCCAGGACATGGTGGCGATGACCAGGAAGCCGAGACCGAGGCCGCAGAACCAGATCGGCCGGGCCACCGGCCAGGCGGTGTTCCGTCGGCGGACACGCCTGACCCCGGCCAGGTAGGCGGCGCCCAGGAGGAGGACGAGCACCAGCATGGGCGGGTCGAGCGTCCACTCGGTCAGCGCGCGGGTCAGGGTCAGCTCGGGCGGACCGGTGTACCCGGACGCCAAAGCGGGGGCCAGCAACCCGGCGAGGCCGTGGTATCCGGGCGCAAGCGCGCTTCCCATGCCTGCCACGCTACCGCGATCACCGTCGACCGGGGTTCCCGGAGGCGGCTCGGCCGCTCCGGCCCCTCCCGCTAGCCTGCCGAGCCCGCCTGCACCGGGCCGATGGTCAGGATCTGGACCGGCTTGGAGCAGGCCTGCGAGGTGTTGGCCAGGTAGACAGGAACCGTCTGGTTGGGCGGGTAGACGCGCAGATACGCCGCCTTGACCGGTCCGCACGTGGCGGTCGGGAAGTTCAGTGCGTCCACGATCTGCAGCACGGCCTGGCCGGTCGCGCCCGGCGCCAGCGTGATCAGTTTGACCGGCGTGCCGGTGGTGCGTTTGGCGGCCAAGCCGATCTGGGCGTACGGCGGAGCGGACACCAGCGAGACGCCGGGGTAGCCGTACAGCGTGCAGGAAGCACCCGAGGAGTTGGTGAAATCGATCGAGGTATCCGTGC
>JASHVM010000371.1:0-9581 GCA_030044595.1 Streptosporangiaceae bacterium | reverse complement strand
GCCGAGGCGTTCCACATGTCGTGGCAGCTGCACGACAAAGCCGTGCGCGTGCGGACCCTGATCATGGTCTCGCGCCTCGGCCACTGCCTGAACGACCTGCTGTTCCGCTGGAAGACCGGCGCGTTGCCGGTGGACGTCGTCGGCGTGGTCTCCAACCACCCCGACTTCGCCCGGCTGGCCGAGTCCTACCACCTGGCGTTCCACCACATCCCGGTCACGCCGCAGGCCAAGGCGGCCGCCGAGACCCGGCTGCTGGACGTCATCGACGAGTCCGCCGTCGACCTCATCGTGCTCGCCCGGTACATGCAGATCCTCTCCGGCGAGGTCTGCAAGCGGGTAGAGGGCCGGATGATCAACATCCACCACTCGTTCCTGCCGAGCTTCAAGGGCGCCAAGCCCTACCATCAGGCGCACGCGCGCGGCGTCAAGCTGGTCGGCGCGACCGCGCACTACGTGACGCCCGACCTGGATGAGGGACCGATCATCGAGCAGGACGTGATCCGGGTCGACCACACGCTCTCGCCCGGGCGCCTCGCCGAGGCGGGCCGCGATGTCGAGGCCCAGGTTCTCGCGCGCGCGGTGACCTGGCACGCCGAGCACCGGGTGCTGCTCAACGGCGACCGGACCGTAGTCTTTCACTGAACACCCGCCTGCGGTGGAGCACACCATGACGATCAGCGTCTTTGACCTGTTCAAGGTCGGCATCGGCCCCTCGAGTTCGCACACCGTCGGGCCCATGAAGGCGGCCAGGATGTTCGCCGAGGGCCTGCGGGATGACGGCCTGATGCCCCGGGTACGGACGGTGCGCGTATCGCTGTACGGCTCGCTGGGCCTGACCGGCAAGGGACACGGGAGCGACAAGGCCGTGCTGCTCGGGCTCGAGGGCGAGCAGCCGGATACCGTCGACGTCGACGCGATACCGGCTCGCCTGGAGGCCATCGCCCGGCACGGCACCGTGCGCCTGCTCGGCGAGCACGAGATCGGTTTCGTCATCGCCGAGCACCTGGAGTTCAACCGCAGGCAGAAGCTCAGCTACCACCCCAACGGCATGCGCTTCACGGCCCGCGACCGCGCCGGGGCGCCGATCCGCGTACGCGCCTACTACTCGGTCGGCGGCGGCTTCGTAGCCGAAGAGACCGGAACCGGAGCATCCGGGCCCGAGCCGGGCGGCGCCGTGCCGCCCTATCCGTTCACGACCGGGGCCGAACTGCTCGCGCACACCGCGAGCAGCGGGCTGCCCATCTCGGGGATCATGCTCGAGAACGAGAAGGCCCTCGGCCGCACGCCCGCCCAGGTGGAGGCGGGCCTGGACAACCTGTGGCAGGTGATGCGAGCCTGCGTGCAACGCGGCTGCGACACCGACGGGATGCTCCCGGGCGGACTGAAGGTACAGCGGCGTGCGCCGCGCCTGTTCCGCCAGCTCACCTGCGAGCGCAACGGCGATGACCCGCTGCGGGCCATGGACTGGGTGACCCTGTACGCGCTGGCCGTCAACGAGGAGAACGCGGCGGGCGGGCGCGTCGTCACCGCGCCCACCAACGGCGCGGCCGGCATCATCCCCGCGGTCCTGCACTACTACGACAGGTTCGTGCCCGGCGCGTCACGCCAGGGCGTCACCCGGTTCCTGCTCACGGCGGCGGCGATCGGGGTCCTGTTCAAGGAGAACGCGTCGATCTCGGGCGCCGAGGTCGGCTGCCAGGGCGAGGTCGGGTCCGCCTGCTCGATGGCGGCGGGGGCGCTCGCCGAGGTCCTGGGCGGGACGCCCGAGCAGGTGGAAAACGCCGCGGAGATCGGCATCGAGCACAACCTCGGGCTTACCTGCGACCCGATCGGCGGGCTCGTCCAGGTGCCGTGCATTGAACGCAACACCGTCGCGTCCATTACCGCGATCCACGCGGCACGGCTGGCGCTGCGCGGCGACGGGCGCCATTTCGTCTCACTCGACAAGGCCATCGACACCATGCGCGTAACCGGGCGCGACATGCTGGACAAATACAAGGAGACCTCTCGCGGCGGCCTGGCCGTCAACGTCATAGAGTGCTAGGCGCCGGGACCGCTCGAGCTGTTCCGCGGCGGCGCACTGGACGCGCGGGCGCTGGGCACGAGCGGCCCGAGCCCGCCGCCCGAGGTTGCCGACCGCGCGGCCCATCGGCGAGAGTGGCCAGGTGGACAGTCAGCAGTGGGATGAGCGTTATTCAGGTTCGGAGTTCGAGTGGACCACCCGGCCGAACCAGTTCGTGGCGGCCGAGCTGGCCGGCCTGCCGCCCGGCCGCGCCCTGGACCTGGCGGCGGGCGAGGGCCGGAACGCCGTCTGGCTGGCCGAGCGCGGCTGGCGGGTGACGGCGGTGGATTTCTCCCGGGTCGGCCTGGAGAAGGGACGCAAGCTGGCCGCGGCCCGCGGGGTCGACCCCGCGCACGTGGACTGGGTGGTCGCGGACCTGCGCGACTACGAACCGGCCCGGGACGCCTTCGAGCTCGCGCTCGTCGCGTACTTCCAGGTGAGCCCGGAGCTGCTCGCCCGGGTGCTGGCCCGGGCGGCCGCCGCGCTGGCTCCCGGCGGCACGTTGCTCGTCATCGGCCATGACCTGACCAACCTCACCGAGGGCGTCGGCGGACCGCAGGATCCGGGCGTGCTGTACACGCCCGAGGCGGTCAGCGCGGGCCTGCCAGGGCTGCGCGTCCTGCGGGCCGAGCGGGTACACCGGACCGTCGAGCGGGATGAGGGTCCCGGGACCGCCGTCGACACCCTGGTCCGCGCGGTCCGCGGAGCATGACTTGCCGCCCGGCGGATGCCGGCGGCCGGGCGGCCCGGTTGACCGCGTGCGGCTTACGGCTGCCGGTGGCGCTCCTGGCGGGCGAGGGAGCGAAGCCGTGCCTCCCGGGCGTCCCAGCAGTAGACAACCGCGGTCCCGGCGATGACGTCGTGCAGCGCCCGGCGATCACGGTCGAGCAGAATCCCGAGGAAGCCCAGCCCTAGCAGGATGAAGCTGAGCGGGAAGGCCAGCGTCCGCACCAGCCCGCGGTGGGAGCCCACCGGGCTGCCGTCATGGCCGACGACCTGCACGCCGAGCAGCACCATCCCGGGCGTCTTGCCGCTCGACGTCCAGAAGTAGGCGTAGTAGAGGAACTCCCAGGCGAAGAACGCGAGCACCACCCACAGGTTGGCCCTGCTCCAGTGGATGGAGGTACCGGTGAGCACGCTGGCGGCGAACGAGGCCGCGCTGAGGGAGATCATGAAGATTCCGATGCTCACGATGCAGTCGAATATGAACGCTATGAAGCGCGAGGCGAATCCGGCGTAGTGGCCGCGCAGGTTCTGCCGAATACCGAGCGGCACCGGCGACGTGTGGTCGGCGTCCGGCACCGGTTCCGGCTGGCCGGAAGCTGGGGGCGCCTGTTCCGGCACGGCCGCAGCGGGCGCCTGTTCCGGCAAGCCGGCATCGGGGGGCGCGGTCATGACTCCTCCTGCCCGGTTAGCAGCTCGGGCGGGCCAGCTCGTTCCGTGTGGTTACGCCGGAGCCGGCTCGTCCAGCGCGCGAGGGTGTCGTCCATGCTGACCGCGTGGCTTCGTCCCAGGTCGATGGCCTCGGTGGCGACCGTGCTGGAGGAACTGACCATGATGGCGCCGAGATCGGTGTTCTTTACCAGCGCCTCGATATCGACGCGGCCGGCGATCTGGTTGATATCGACCCGGGCCATCAGCTCGTTCATATCCACCCGGTCCAGGAGCTGATTCAGGTCCACCCGCTCGAGAACCTGGTTCAGGTCCACCCGGTCCAGGACCTGGTTCAGGTCCACCTGGTCGAGCAGCTCGTTGAGGTCGACCCGGCGGAGCAGGTCGTTCAGCTCCACTCGACCCAGCACGGCGTTCAGGTTGATCCGGTCGATCAGCGCGTTCACATCGAGCGCGTCGACGACGATCTCGATCACGCGCTGCGCCACCCCCTGCGCAATCGACTCTATTTGCCCGGCGAACCGCCTGCTTGCCGGGCGTCTCACCCGTTCACCCGAGTCCACACGTCTCAGTATGGCGGACGCCCAGCCGTCCCGGCTCCTCCAGGTGGGATGAGACGTCCGCCAGGGTTCCGGGCCGCGGCGCGCCGCGCGGCTTTGCGCACGCAGATCGGTGAGCGCGCTAACCGATTCGGTGAACTCCGCGTCGGAGCGGGCCGGTCGCCTCCCCGGCGCATACCGCTGATGCCGCGGACGGCGCCGCGGTGTTTTCGCTTGGCCTGGCGGCCATCTCCGACATGGCACCGGTCGCGGCCAGCCATTCGGTCAGCTCGGGCCGGCCGAACATCATTATGGCCGTCATTTCCTAGCGTAGGGTTAAACCCCGGTGCCGCCCGCCGAAAGGGGAGATGCGCGGCTGCGGCTATCATCCGAGCCGGTGAAGACGGTTGATAGTCCGTGGATCAAGCATCGAGACAAGAGGCCGGCTTTGGCCGTGCCTTGTGGTCGAATTCCCGGGGACCGTTTACACTCAAGCAAAACAAGGCAGGAGCATTGATGGAATCTGGTGATTACGGCGCGCAGCCAGCACCGGCCGCATTCATAACGCAGTCGTGGCGAGCGGCGCTGCTCCTCGGCGTGCTTACGGTGGTCCTCGGGCTCATCGTGAGCTTCCACCCGACGGGATCGCTCAACGTTCTCGCCGTCCTGATCGGCATCGTCTTGATCCTGTCGGGGATCTTTCAGCTGATCCGTGTCTTTGACCCGGCGGAACCGCACCGGGTGTGGCTCGGCATCGCCGGCCTGCTGTTCATCGTCATCGGCGTCGTGCTGATCCGCCATCTGCATTTGACCAGGGCGCTCATCGGCTTGGTGGTCGGCATCACCTGGATCGTCCAAGGCCTGGCCGCGCTCATCGGGGGCATCGCGGGCGGCGTCCGCGAGGGAAGGGCCTGGTGGATCGCCTTCGGCGCGATCAGCCTCATAGCGGGGATAGTGGTCACGGCCACTCCCGAGTCGTCGATTACCGTCCTCGCCGTGCTTATCGGCATCTGGACAGTCATCATGGGTATCTTCGAGATCATCGGCGCCTTCATGCTGCGGCGCGCGGTCCGCCGCGCGGAAGCGACCTACGCCGGGCCGCAGGACAGCGCCGTGGTCTTAGTACCGAGCATCCTGCTCGGCCAATCGTTTCTGCCGGTCAGCGCGCCACGCGTCAAGCCTTGTCCCAGCAGCCCGCCGATCGCGAGGACGAGCCCTGCGACGCACGGCGGCCTACGCTCGCGTCCCAGGCCAAAGCTGGCCCGAGGACCCGCGGGTCCCGGACCCGATCGCAACGGGCTCGCTGCAGCCGTGCCCAACCGCGTTCAAGGCCGTGACCGTGCCAGGCAATCTAGACTTGGGTGATGGCGACGTACGATTTGCTCGCCCCGCATTACGATGCCGTGACCGGTGATTCGGCCATTGAGGCAGCGTTTATTCACCGCATCATTGCGCAGCGTCATAACCAGGCAGCGCACCTGCTTGACGTCGCGTGCGGAACTGGCGGCATCACCGCGCTGCTCGCGGGCACGTACCAGGTGAGCGGTCTAGACGTCTCGCCGGGCATGCTGGCTCTGGCCCGGGAGAAGCTGCCGGCCCGGACCCCGCTGTATCTGGCCGACATGACCCGCTTCAAGCTCGACGTTAAATTCGATGCCGTCGTCTGCGCCTACCAGGGCGTCAATCACTTGCTCAGGCTCTCAGCCTGGAAAGATTTTTTCGCTTGCGCTTACGACCATCTGGACGTCGGCGGTGTATTCGTCTTCGACGTCGCCACCATCGGTGATCTCACGAGGATGGCGAGCATTCCGAAGATAGTCCAGCAGTTCGGTGATAATTATCTGCTTATCAGAGTGGGTACGACCGACGGCCTGGTGTTTGAGTGGCGGATCGAAGTATTTGAGCTTCAGAAAGACGGCAGATACGAGCTGCTCGCGCAGACGATCGAGATGAGATCATTCCCGGTTAAGACCATACGGGAAGCTCTGCAGCCGGGGTTTACCGACATAGAGGTACTCGATAGCGGCGGCCGCCCGGCCGATGAAGACAGCGAGGACCGGATCTGGTTTGCGTGCACCAAACGTGCGTGACCGGTCCGCAGGTCAGCGGCGGTACCGTCTTGACCACCGCGCGGGCACCAAGACCCGGATTCCGGGCGACTGGAGGTGGAGGTTATCCTTTCGGTCCGCTAGCCTGAGCCGGAAGGCTTGAGTGGCCCAGTATGCGCGTCGCGCGCCCGGGATTCACCCCGACCGGATGAGGTGCGTCCGGCAAAAACCGGGCACTGTGGCAGAGCGCATTCAGCGAGATGATCAGCGGGGCGGCGAGACCGGCCGTTGTTCCGTGGGGTCGGCGGAGGTGGCTTTGTCGGATATCGCCAGTGAGCCGGGGTCGGCGGCCGAGAACCAAGAGTCGGCCTCCGCCGCCGAGCAGCCGGCCTCCGCCGCTCGGGAGTCGGCCTCCGCCGTCGAGAACCACGAGCTCAGCCAGGACGAGCGAGCCGAGCTGGAGCGCCTGCGCGCCGAGACCGCCGAGCTCCACCAGCACGAGGCTGAAATTCACCAGCAGGAGGCTGGCCAGGCGCGGCGGCGGCACGTCAGCTGGCGAACCCCCGTCTCCATCGTGCTCATCGTCCTAGGCTGCATAATGGCCGTGCCCGCCGTGATCGGCAGCTGGGCCGCCCTCGAGGTCTCCGACACCGGCCGATACGTGGCGACCGTGGAGCCGCTCATCCACGACCCGGCTATCCAGAACTACCTGAGCGACCAGATCACGAACCAGGTAACCCGCCGCCTCAACATAACCGGAACCGTCAATCAGGCCGCCGCCCAGCTCAATAGCAGGGGGCTGACCCGGATCGGCTCGCTGCTCCAGCAGTTCGGTCCGCAGATCGCCAGCTCGGTGACCGGATTCATCCATAGCACGGTGCACTCCGTGGTCAGCAGCTCGGCAGCCGCCAAGATCTGGGTGCAGGTCAATACCGTCGCGCACCAGGCTCTGGTCAAGGTGCTGTCGGGGCAGGGCAATGGCGCTATCAGCACGAGCAACGGCCAGATCGTGCTCAACCTCGGCCCGTTCATCGCCGTGGTCAAGCAGGACCTGGTCCAGCACGGGTTCAAGCTGGCGAGTAACATCCCGCCGGTCAGCCCCACCCTGGCGCTGTTCCAGGCGAGGGACCTCGGGAAGGCTCAGACGTACTACCGGCTGATCAAGACGGCCAGGATCGTCCTGATCGTCCTGACGCTGCTCCTGCTCGCGGCCGGGGTGTACGTCGCGCGGGGTCGACGGCGGGCCCTGATCGGGGCCGGGCTCGGCCTGGCCGCGTCGATGCTGATCCTCGGCATCGGCTTGCAGATTGCCCGTGGCATCTACCTCAGCAGCGTCCCCAGCAGCACGCTGCCCAGCGACGCAGCCGCCGCCGCGTACGACGCGCTTGTTCATTTCCTGCGGGAGACGCTTCGTGTCGTGCTGCTGGTGGGGCTGGTCGTCGCGATCGGGGCCTTCTTCACCGGCCCCTCCCGCGCGGCAGTCCAGACGCGTTCGGGGCTGAAGTCGGGCATGGGCTGGATCCGGAACTTCGGCGAGCGCCGGGGGGTGTCCACCGGCCCGGTCGGCCAGTGGACGTACCTGCACCGGAAGGTCCTGCGGGTAGGGGCGGTGGCACTGTTCGCCCTGATCTTCGTCTTCTTGGGCGAGCCCACCGTGCTGACCGTAATCGTGCTTGTCATATTGCTGCTTGTCGTGTTGGGCCTTATCGAGCTGATCGGCAGGCCTATCGCAGAACCGGAGACCGCGAGCCAGACTTGACCGCGGGATCCCGGCGGGCCGTCCGCACATCACAGGCCCTCAGCCCGTTGATTATCCTGCGCGCATCATCCGTGGCGGATGATTTCCGCGGCCCGCTGCTCGTTGGTAGTGAAACCTGGCGCCGAGGATGCGGTTGCCGGCCCCTTCTGCCGGCTTGCCGCGGCCCTTGCGTAGTGGTTGACGGCTTACGCCCCACCCGCCACGGGTGACGCGGCATGTGACCAGCGGGCGCCATCGTTTACTCAGCGGTATAGTGCGGCTTCCCATCCACGTCAGGCCGGAGAGGATCCTGATCATGAACATGCCATCACCCCAGGTAGAAGTCGATGACACCACACAGCAGGCGCTGAACGGGCTGACCATAGGTGACCCGGACCTCCTGTCGGAGGGTCTGGAACTGCGTATGGCGTGGCAGGAGAGGAGTGGCCTCGATCCCCGCAGTTTCGCGCTCGTCAAGCTCGCGGCCCTCATAGCGGTCGACGCCCCTCCGGCTTCCTACCTCTGGCAAGTGGCCAATGCGCTGGATGCCGGGGCGACGCCGGCGGACCTGGTCGGCGTGCTGATCGCCATCGCGCCTCAGGTCGGCGGGCCGAGGGTAGTTGCCGCCGCGCCGGAGATTATGGTGGCCCTAGGCCTGTCTCTGCCGGACGGGACGTAGTACCCCGGCCACGCGCGAGCAGCAAGACTATCCAGGAGGCAGTGATGTTCAGAAGGCGACCGTTGATGCGCGCGGCCGTAGTGGGCGGCGGCGCGTACATCGCCGGCAAGAGTGTGGCCAACCGCCAGGCGGAGCAAGCACAGTACCAAGCGGAGCAAGACGACCGCATCAGCGCTCTCGAACAGCAGCAGGGCCAGCAGCCCCAGTACCAGGACGCGCCGCCGCAGCCACCCGCCGCGCCGCCGCAGGCACCGGCTGCGCCGCAGAGCTCGGCGATGATCGATCAGCTGAACCAGCTCGCCGACTTGCATGAGAAGGGCGTCCTGAGCGACGACGAATTCACCGCGGCCAAGGCCAAGCTGTTCTCTGGCTGAATCCGGGGAGCGTTTATCCCGCACCATCGAGGGGATTCTCGTTGGCCTCGTCGGTGAACGACGCGGCGGGTCAGGTCACAGCGGAGGCTGGTCATAGCCCCGGAGCGCACGAAGAGACGCCTCGAAGGACATCAGCCGGCCGCGGACGATCTCGGCGTGCTGCGGCCCGGCGCCACCAGGGGCACGCTCGGCGTCCATCGCGGAACGGACAGCCTGCAGCGAAGCGAGCACGTCACCGACCCGGGCTCGTTCGTCTTCGTTCGGGGCCGCCTCGCGTAGCGCGTACAGCGTCTGGGTGAAGTCATCGGCTCGGCGCTGGATGTCATACCAGCGAGCGGATGCGTCGGCGGCGGCCAGCGCGCCCGGGGTCTCCGCGACGCTCATCGCGTCATTCAGAGCGGAACCCTTCGCGTACGCGTCGATGACCCGCGACCGCCACCCTGCCGCGGCCGCGGAGTGGCGGCCGACCGACCGGACGATCAGCATGATCACACCGATGACTACCAGGGCACCCAGGAGAATCCATAGCCACAGCAGCTTCTTCGCCGTCGCGGTGCTTGCCGCCGGGGAGCTGCTCACGGTGGGCGATGGACTGGTCGTCCGGGTAATCGTCACGCTAGGCCTCGCGGTCGCGGTCGCGGTCGCGGTGACGGTAGTGACGGCCGGGGGGGGGGTGGTGGGGGTGACGCTCGGGGTGGGGGTGGGGGTGGGGGTGGGGATGCTGGGACTTGAAGTCGTGGGGTCGGGGC
>JASHVM010000034.1:0-4585 GCA_030044595.1 Streptosporangiaceae bacterium | reverse complement strand
GCAAGGCTACGCGATCAGCGAAGAGGAACTCGAAAAAGGGGTGCGCGCCATCTCGGCCCCGGTGCTGCACGGCAAGCGCATGGTCGCCGCGCTCACCGTCCCCTCACCGCTCGTGCGGATGTCGGCCGCGACGCAGGACAGGCTGCTTGTCCAGGTCCGCGCCGCCGCCCGGGCCATCAACGCGACACTCCGCGCGGCGCAGCGGTAACGGCCTTCCTGCGGTCCCGGCCCCGGCCCGTATACCGGGATCCGCGACGGCACCGTTATCCTTCCGGCATGCCGGACTTCCGTGATGTGATCCCAGGTACCCGGATCAGGGCCAGCGATACCTCCCTGACCGAGTTGCAGGCGGCGATGGCCTCAGGCGAGCTGAGTTCTGCCGCGCTGACCAGCTTCTACCTGCAGCGCATCGACCGCCTGAACCCGGCCCTGCACGCGGTCATCACGGTGAACCTCAACGCCGCCGCCGAGGCGGCGGCCAGCGACGCGGCGCGCGCGGCGCACGGCCCCCGCGGCCCGCTGGACGGCATTCCCGTGCTGATCAAGGACAACGTCCAGGCCTCGGGGATGCCGACGACCGCGGGCTCGCCCGCGCTGCTGTCCGCCGAGCCGGGCGACGCGTTCATCGTCTCGCGGCTACGCGAGGCCGGCGCGGTGGTCATCGGCAAGGCGAACCTGTCGGAGTGGGCGAACTTCCGCTCGACCCACTCGACCAGCGGCTGGTCCACCCTCGGCGGGCAGACCAATAACCCGTACGCGCTGGACCGCAATCCGTCCGGGTCAAGTTCGGGCTCGGCGGCAGGCGTGGCGGCGGCCCTGGCTCCGGTCGCGGTCGGCACCGAGACCGACGGCTCGATTGTCTGCCCGGCCAGCGCCTGCGGGATCGTCGGCATCAAGCCCACCAACGGCCTGGTCAGCCGCCGGGGGATCGTGCCGATCTCGCCGGTACAGGACACCGCCGGGCCGATGGCGGCGTCCGTCAGCGACGCGGCGGCGCTGCTGTCGGTCCTGGCCGCCGCCGACCCCGAGGACCCCGTCGCGCCCGCTGACCAGGATGTGGCCGAACGGGCCAGAGTCGCCACCGGCCGGGCCTCCTACCAGGACGCCCTGGACCCCGCGGCCCTCGAGGGCGCCCGGCTCGGAATCTGGCGCGACCCCTCGGCTTCGGCGGGCGCCGCCACCGTCGGCGTTCTCGACATGGCGGTGGCGCAACTGCGCTCGCTGGGCGCAGTCATCACCGACCCAGTCGCTCTCCCGGACACGGATAAGATCGCCGAGCCGGAGTGGGTCGCGCTGCGCTACGAGTTCAAGTACGGGATCAACGCCTACCTGTCCTACCTGGCCGAGCTCGGCTTCGCCGGCTCCGTCCCGCTGACGCTGGCCGAGCTGATCGACTTCAACAAGCGGAACGCCGACCTGGTGCTCTCCCGGTTCGGCCAGGAGACATTCGAGCAGTCCGAGGTGACAAGCGGCGACCTCGTCGACGGCGAGTACCTGTCGGCCCGGCGCGAGGCCACCCGGCTGGCCAGCGCCGCCATCTCCGCGCCGGTGGCCGAGCACGGGCTGGACGCCATCGTGGCCCTGACGGCCAACGCCGCCTGCCTGACCGATTACGTGCTCGGCGATCATGACGTGTTCCACACCTCGAGCCCGGCTGCGGTAGCCGGGTGCCCGTCGATCACGGTGCCGTTCGGGTACGTGTCAGGGCTGCCGGTCGGCGTGTCGTTCTTCGGGCCGCGCTGGACCGAGCCCCGGTTGATCGCCTTGGCCTACGCCTTCGAGCAGGCCACCCAGAACCGCCAGGCCCCGACCCTGGCCCCCAGCGTCACCCAGCCTCCCCGCTAGCGCCGCGCCGGCACCCGCCGCACCCTCGCCGCAAGCCCACCGAAGGACTTGCCCCGGCCGTGAGCTGGCCCAGCGCCCGGACCGCCCGCTGCGGCCCGCGCGATAACCTGGCGAACATGGATTCTTGGCGCCGAGCGGAGGTCCCCAGGCTTCCGGGGAACGGCCTGGCGCCGCGGCTGCACGACACGGCCACCGGCGAGCTGGTCCCCGCCGCGGCGGGCCCCGTGGCCACGCTGTACGCGTGCGGCATCACCCCCTACGACGCGACCCACATCGGGCATGCCGCCACCTTCACCGCCTGGGACCTGCTGGTCCGCGCCTGGCTGGACGCGGCCCTGGAACTCCCGGAGCCGTCCCAGCCGACACCGCAAACCACGCAGACCCCCGAGCCGTCCCGGCTGGCCGTCGTATACGTGCAGAACGTGACGGATGTCGATGATCCGCTCCTGGAACGGGCCACCCGAGACGGCGAGGACTGGCGTGAGCTGGCCCGCCGCGAAATCCAGCGCTACCGCTCCGACATGGCGGCGCTGCGCATCCTGCCGCCGACCCACCTGATCGGCGCCACCGAGGCGCTGCCCGTCATCGAGCGGTTCGCCGGCCGCATGGCCGACCGCGGTGCCCTGTACGACGTGGACGAGGACCTCTACTTCGCCAGGTCGGCCGATCCCGGATTCGGCGCGCTGTCCGGACCAGGCACGCCCACCGGCCTGGATCCGGCCGAGATGATCGACCTCGCCGCGCAGCGCGGCGGTGATCCAGGCCGGCCGGGGAAGAAGGATCCGCTGGATGTGCTGGTCTGGCGCGCGGAACGGCCCGGCGAGCCGGCCTGGGACTCGCGGTTCGGACCCGGCAGGCCGGGCTGGCACGTCGAGTGCGCCGCGATCGCCACCGACTACCTGGGCGCCGCGTTCGACGTCCAGGCCGGCGGCTCTGACCTGATATTCCCGCACCACGAGATGAGCGCGTCGCACGCCCGCGTCGCGTTCGGGCGAGTGGAAGGTGTGTTCGCGCGCGTGTACGTCCACGCCGGGATGGTCAGCTACCGCGGCCAGAAGATGTCGAAGTCGCTGGGCAACCTGGTGTTCGTGAACCAGCTGCTGGCCGGGGGCGTTGATCCGATGGCGGTGAGGATGGCGATACTGGCCCATCACTACCGTGCCGACTGGGAGTGGACCGACGCCATCCTGGCCGACGCGGGTGCCCGGCTGACTCGCTGGCGCGCCGCGCTCGCCCGCGCCGAGGCAGCCGCTCCCGCGGCACATAACGCCGAGCCGGCCAGCTCGGCCGACGAGGTCCTCGCGGGGGTGCGAGCGCGCCTTCGTGATGACCTGGACGCTCCCGGCGCGCTGAGCGTGATCGATCGCTGGGCTGACCGGCTCCTGGCCGAGGCGCCGACCCGGATCACGGCTGAGGACGTCTCCGGGGCGCGGCTGGTCAAGGACACGATCGACGCCCTGCTGGGGGTCGAGCTCTAGGCTCGCAGGACCACGCGCCCGGACCCCGGCGCTGCCCAGTTCGTCAACCAGGCCGCGGGTAGGGGCGGGACGTCTTACGGTCTGCTTATGGGCGTTTCCGACCTGCCCTCGCCGCGCTGGGTGAAGCTGCTCGACCAGTCGCGGTGCATCGGGTGCCATGCGTGCACTACGGCCTGCAAGAGCGAGAACGAGGTGCCGGTCGGCGTGACCCGGACGTACGTCAAGTCGGTGGACGTCGGGGTGTTCCCGCAGGCCAGCCGCGCGTTCCAGGTAACCAGGTGCAACCAGTGCGAGGACGCGCCGTGCGTGGCGGCGTGCCCGACCCGGGCCATGTACCGGCGCGAGGACGGCATCGTGGACTTCGACAAGAGCGTCTGCATCGGCTGCAAGGCGTGCATGGCCGCCTGCCCGTACGACGCGATCTTCATTAATCCTGAGGACCATTCGGCGGAGAAGTGCAACATGTGCGCGCACCGGCTGGATGTCGGCTTGGAGCCGGCCTGCGTCACGGTCTGCCCCACCGAGGCGATTGTCATGGGGGACCTGAACGACCCGGCCTCGAAGGCCGCGCAGACGATTAACCGTGAACCGGTGCAGGTAAGGCGGCCGGAGAAGAACACCCGGCCGCGCGTCTTCTACAAGGGCGCGCACCAGGCGACGCTGGACCCGCTGGCCGCCCGCAGGCCCCGCGGCGGGCTGTTCGCGTGGGCCACCCAGGGCGGGCCTGATCCGCAGCTGGTGACCTCGGGCCACCCGGGCCGGACGGTCTCGTCCGCGGCCGCGCTGCTGTCTTATGACGTGCCACATCAGGCGCCTTGGGGCTGGCGGGTCAGCCTGTACACGTGGACCAAGTCGATCGCGGCCGGCGGCTTCGCCGTGCCGGTCGCGCTCGCCTTCGCCGGCCTGGTCGGCTGGGGGAACGCCGCCGTGCGCTGGGCGGCGCCGGTGCTGGCGCTGGCGTTCCTGGCGACGACCGGCGCGCTGCTGATCGCCGATCTGAAGCACCCGACGCGGTTCTACCTGATCTTCACCCGGCGTCACTGGCGGAGCTGGCTGGTGCGCGGGTCGTTCATCCTGGGCGGCTACGGCGCGGCCGTGGCCCTGTACCTGGTCGCGGCGCTGACCGGCTCGGTCCTGGCCCGGCAGGTCCTGGGCGGCCTGGGGCTGCCGCTGGCCGCCGGCGCCGCCGTCTACACCGCTTATCTGTTCGCCCAGGCCAAGGCGCGCGACCTGTGGCAGAGCCCGCTGCTCGCGCCGCACCT
>JASHVM010000370.1:0-3790 GCA_030044595.1 Streptosporangiaceae bacterium | reverse complement strand
GTCCTGATATCCGCGGATGACCGGCTGGCGCCGGGCGCCCTGCGCCGGGCCGCCGACCTCATGGATGCTCACCCCGAGGTGGGTTTCGTCTACGGCAACGTAGTGGAATTCCGCGGCAGTGAGCCGCCGCGGCCCGCCCGGACGGAGTCCCGGGGACAGGCCATCTGGCCAGGTCACTGGTGGCTCGAGCGGCGATTCCGCGAGGCGACGGCCTGTACTTTCTCGCCCGAGGTCGTGGTCCGGACGTCCGTCCAGCATCAGGTCGGCGGCTACAACCCGGACCTTCACCACACGTCCGATGCCGAGATGTGGATGCGGCTGGCGGCGTGCTCCGACGTGGCCTTCATCCGCGCAGATCAGGCCTTCTACCGCAGGCACGACCAGAACATGTCGCTGGAGCTCGGCAACCCGCTGGTCAGCCTGAGCCAGATGCGGGCTGCCTTCGAAGGCGTCCTCCGACAATGCGGCGATACGCTGCCCAATGCGGCCGAACTCTCCGCCGCCGTGCACAAGCGGCTGGCCAGGGAGGCTCTGTGGAACGCCGCCCGCGCCTACGACCGCGGCCGCACAAACCGGGTGCCGGTCGATGGGCTGGTCGCGTTCGCGTTCGATTGCTGGCCGGGCGCCGCCCGGCTCGGCGTCTTCCGTGGCCTGCAGCTGCGGCGGCGGATCGGGTACCGTGTCATGCCCTACCTCCAGCCGCTCATCTGGTCCGCTGTCGTGCGTCATGTGAAGGACCGGTGGCGGTGGCACCGCAAGCTGCGGCGCGGTATCTGACCCGACGAACAGTTACGAGATGAACCAAGAAGGGACACCGTGATAGCAGGAGAGCGCTACCTGGTCACTGGAGGAGCAGGCACGATCGGCTCGACGATCGTCGATCAGCTCGTCGCGGCGGGTGCCGATGAGATCATCGTGCTGGACAACCTCGTCCGCGGTCGCCGGGCGAACCTGGCCCAGGCGCTGACATCCGGCCGGGTGCGCCTGGAGGAGGGCGACATCCGCGACACCGGCCTGGTGCGGCAGCTGATGAGCGGGATCGACGTCGTGTTTCACCAGGCAGCCATCCGCATCACGCAATGCGCGTCCGAGCCGAGGCTGGCCCTCGAGGTCCTGGTCGACGGCACCTACGAGGTCGTCGAAGCCGCTGCCGATGCGGGCGTCCGAAAGGTCGTCGCCGCATCCTCCGCGTCCGTGTACGGGCTGGCCGACCATTTCCCGACCACCGAACGCCAGCATCCGTACGGCAACGACACGCTCTATGGCGCCGCCAAGACGTTCAACGAGGGGCTGCTGCGCAGCTTCCACGCGACGCGGGGCCTGGATTACGTGGCGCTGCGCTACTTCAACGTCTACGGGCCACGGATGGACATTCATGGCCGCTACACCGAGGTCCTGGTCCGGTGGATGGAGCGGATCGAGGCGGGCCAGCCGCCGCTCATCCTCGGCGACGGCTTGCAGACGATGGACTTCGTCTATACCGAGGACATCGCCCGGGCGAACCTGCTGGCCGCGACCAGCGACGCCACCGACGAGGTGTTCAACATCGCCAGCGGTACCGAGACCAGCCTCATCGAGCTGGCCGGGGCGCTGCAGCGGGCCATGGGCAGCGACCTGGGCCTGGAATTCGGCCCGCCGCGGGGTGTCAACGGTGTCACGCGGCGGCTGGCGGACACCTCCGCCGCGGCACGTCGGCTCGGCTGGAAGACCGAGATCGGGCTGGACGAGGGACTGTCCTGCCTCGTGGCCTGGTGGCGGGGCCAGCGATGATCCCGGTCATCCGCCCGGTGCTCGGCGCCGAGGAAGCAGCAGCGGCAGCCGAGGCCATCACGTCCGGCTGGGTTGCGCAGGGTCCGCGGGTCGCGGAGTTCGAGGCCGCGTTCGCCGAGGCGACGGGCGCCGGGCACGCCGTGGCGGTTTCCTCCTGCACGGCAGGCCTGCACCTGGCGATGATCGCGGCGGGCGTCGGCGCCGGGGACGAGGTCGTCGTTCCGTCGCTGTCGTTCATCGCCACCGCGAACGCAGCACGCTACGTCGGCGCCGAGGCGGTATTCGCCGACGTGGATCCGGCGACGCTGAACCTCACCCCGGCCACGGTGGAGCCGCTGCTGACCGAGCGGACGCGGGCGGTGATCCTGGTCGACCAGGCCGGCGTCCCGGCGGACCTCGACGCGATGCGTGCGCTGTGCGATCCGCGTGGCATCACAGTGGTGGAGGACGCTGCCTGCGCGGCCGGGGCGACCTACCGCGGCCGGCCGGCCGGCGCGGGAGCCGGCCTCGCGGCGTTCTCCTTCCACCCCCGCAAGCTGCTCACCACCGGCGAGGGGGGCATGATCATCACTCCCGACCCGGACCTGGCCGCTAGGCTGCGCCGCCTGCGCGAGCATGGTATGAACGTCAGCGCGGCCGCCCGGCATGCCGAACGCCAGCCGGTGATCGAGCGTTATATGGAGGTCGGTTACAACTACCGGATGACCGACGTGCAGGCGGCGATCGGTCTCGTGCAGCTTCGCCGCCTCGGTGACATCATCGCCAGGCGCCGGCAGCTGGCGCAGCGGTACCAGCGGCTACTCGGCCAGATCCCCGGCCTGCGGATGATCGCCGATCCGGAGTATGGCACCACGAACTTCCAGTCGTTCTGGGTCGCGCTGCCTCGAGAGTTCCCCGTGACCAGGAACGACCTGCTGCAGCGACTGGCCAGCGCGGGAATCTCCGCTCGCCGGGGAATCATGGCCGCGCACCTGGAACCCGCCTACGCGGGCTACCGTGGCGTCGCCGATCTCCCGGTGACCGAGCGGCTGTCCTCCTGCAGCGTCATTCTCCCGCTGTTCCATCAGCTCGCGCGGGACGAGCAGGACCAGGTGATTTCCGCGATGTTCGACGCCGCGGGCCTGCCCTTCCCGGCGGACCGGGAGCCGACGACCTCGGCAGCCGGGTGAACCGGGCGGTGGTGCAGCTGAGGAGCCTGTGATCATTGACGTAGAGGCAAGGGACCAGGAAAGGCAAGGGCCATGAGCCTGCAGTCGGTTCGCCGAAGGCTGGGTGTTTACCACCCGCGTCGCGTCGCCTACAAAGGTGCCGTCTGGGGCAGGCTCTGCGCCGAGCGCTGGGCGCTGGCCGCGTCGCAGCGTGCCGCGGGCCGGCCCAGCCCGGTGCGGCGCGGCCGGATCCTGACCTATCACTCGATCGGGACGCCGACGTGCGGCGTCAACGACGTGCGGCCGCGTGACTTCGAACGTCATCTGCAGATCGCCGTGGACGACGGCTGGAGCTTCGCCACGCCAGCCGAGGTGATCGCCGAGCCGGACAAGCCCCAGCTGGCGCTGACCTTCGACGACGGGATGGCCAGCGTCCTGGCCAACGCGCTGCCCGTACTGCGTCATCATGGCGTTCCCGCCACGGCGTTCGTGGTCACCGGGTGGGCCGACGGGCACATCCCGGACGACTGGCGGCAGGTCGTGCTCGACTGGCAGGGAGTGAGCGCGCTGCAGGACGGCGGGATGACCCTGGCCAGCCACTCTGTCACCCACCCAGACTTCGCCCGGCTCGAGCCCGCCGACGCACGCCGAGAACTCGAGGTCTCCCGGGAACGGCTGCGCCGGGTGCTGGGCGTCGAGACCAGCGAGTTCGCCATCCCTCTGGGCCAGTCAGGTAACTGGGATCCCGCGGCGGCGCAGGCTGCGGCCGAGGTCGGCTACACGGCGGTCTACGCGCAATGCGTCAACTCCCGTCCCGAGGGAACTATCGCCCGTACGTTCATCACCAGGATCGACCGGCCGATGCTGTTCCG
>JASHVM010000369.1:0-2546 GCA_030044595.1 Streptosporangiaceae bacterium | reverse complement strand
GCTGCTGCGGCGGGGCGCCGAGCGGGTCCGCGCGTACCAGGTCACGGCCGGGCCACCGCCCAGCCGTGATCAACCGTACGGAATCGACCTGGTCACCTTCCTCGCGGCGTCGGACGACCTGGCCGCACGCATCGAGACCGACGGGCTGGCGGCCGTCCCGCCAGCCCATCTGCTGCCGAGGCTGACGATCGCCGCGGATTAGTCGCAGTACATGGTGGAGACGGCCGTGGTCAGGCTCGCTCCCGCAGTGGCGTCGGCGGACACCTCGTCGGCGGTCAGGGCAAAGCCGGTATCGGACACCCCGACCGCGGCGGCGAAGACCACTCCGTCGACCGTGCCGGCCGACGATAGCAGCGGCCCGCCCGAATTACCCGACCTGACGTCGGCCCGGATCTCGTAGATCTGGCGGGTCACCGTGCTCGTCTGGTAGATGTTCGGGCCCTGCGCATCCTGGGTGCCGCCGATCCTGGCCGGAACCGCCTGCAAGGTGCGGGCGTCCAGCGGGTACCCCGCGACCACGGCATCGTCGCCGGGGCTGGCCGGCCCCGCGAAGCGCAGCGGGGACAGGTTCAGCCCGGGCACGTACAAAACGGCGACGTCGACTTGCGGGTCGTAGTAGACCACCGTGGCCGGGAAGACCTGACCGGTATCGCTGGTAACGGTCTGCTGTTGCGTTACTCCCGCGACCACGTGCGCGTTGGTGAGAACGTGGTCAGCCGAGATGACGAAGCCGGAGCCCTCGATGGACTTCTGGCAGCTGGGCGCCACTCCCTGCACCTTCACCACGCTGCTGGCGGCGGACCGGAAGCCCGGACTGTCCAGCACGGCGGGGTCGGGTGCGGGGATGGCGAGAATGCGCTCCGCGCCGATGCCGCTGAACACCTCGGCGTAGGTGCTGTTGCTGGCCAGCAGCCTGCGGAAGTCGGAGAACATGGTCTTGGCCGGGGTGGGCATGAACTTGTCGAGGGTCTGCAGCACCACCGAGTTGTTCACCTGCTGGTCCACCAGGGGGAACGGCGACTCGATCAGCACCGACCCGACGACCCAGGCGATCAGCAGCACGGACACCATGCTGACGATGGAGCCGCCCACCGAATCCACCACCGTCGCCGAGTGCCAGGTGACCGTCGACCGCATGGCCGAGCCGATGGCGGAGGCGATGAACTGCCCGATCACGGCGAAGGCCACCAGGATGACCACCGCGATGACATCCTGCTGCGTCTGGCCGCCGACCAGTGCCCGGGAGATGCTCGGGCCGTACTCGGCGCCCAGCAGCGCGCCGCCCACGAACCCGAAGAAGCTGAGCACGCCGACGATGAAGCCCTGCCGGTAGCCGGACACGGCAAACGCGGCGACCACCACGATCAAGATAAGGTCGAGCACATCTCCGTGCACGACCCCAACCGTATAGCGTCTTGCGCACTTCCTGGCTCGCCGGACTGGTCACAGGTCCATGACCCTGGAGACGTCCCACGGCTGCTCCCACCCGCCGAGCGTGATCAGGCGGTCGACGAGCACGGCCGTGAAGCCCCAGATGAGCATCCCCCTGACCTGGAACGCCGGCGACACGAATCCGCCCGGCCCGCGCACCATGAGCCGCGCGGCGGGATCGGCCAGTTCGGAGACGCTCACTCGCTCCACCGCGGCCACCTCGGCGAGGTCAACGGGCGCGACCGCGCACGGCCGCCGCCACCAGGCGAGCACCGGAACCACCCGGAATCCGGTGCGCGCGATGAAAAGCTCGGGCAGGGTGCCCACGACGTCGACGCCAGCCGGGTCGACACCCACTTCCTCGGCCGCCTCCCGCAGCGCCGCAGCTTCCGGCCCGGAATCCGCGGCGTCGATGGCCCCACCCGGGAACGCCGCCTGGCCCGCGTGCAGCCTCAGCCCTTCGCTGCGCTGGATGAGGAGCAGGTCGGGGCCGCCGGACCCGTCCGGACCCCCGGCGAACAAGATGAGCACGGCCGATGCCCGGCCGCCGCTGGCGGGCGGCTGGACCCTCGGGTCTATCTCCATCGTGCTGGCCGCGGCGGCGAGCTCGCGCAACCAGGCCGGGGCGGGCTGTGCTTCCCCGGGGGGCTGCCCGCCCCCCGGGCCGCCAGGGGTCACGAGAACGGGCCGGGCTTGACGAGCTTTGCGGCAATCTCCGGATCGGTGGGGCCTTCGCCGTACGACGGGCACAGGCGCGCCAGGGCGCACGCGCCGCAGGCGGGACGGCGGGCGTGACAGACCCGGCGGCCATGCCAGATCAGCCGGTGGGAGAGGATCGTCCAGTCCCGGCGGGGGATGAGCGTGGCCACCTCGGCCTCGACCTTCACCGGGTCGGTACTCGTCGTCCAGCCGAACCTGCGGGCCAGCCGGCCGAAATGAGTGTCCACGGTCAGGCCGGGGATGCCGAAGGCGTTGCCGAGCACCACGTTGGCGGTCTTCCGGCCCACGCCGGGCAAGGTGACCAGGTCACGCAGCCGCGGAGGCACCTCGCCGCCGAACCTGTCGCACAGCGCCTGCCCGAGCCCCATCAGGCTGTTCGCCTTGGCGTGGTAGAA
>JASHVM010000368.1:0-14125 GCA_030044595.1 Streptosporangiaceae bacterium | reverse complement strand
GCCTGCTGGCTCCCGGAGACCGCGCGGTTGGCCTGGGGCGGGATCAGCGTGTGCGTGCAGAGCAGGTCCTCCTCGCGGACCTTTTCGTAATAGCGCCGGATGTTCTCGCCGAAGGCCGGGTTGGCCTGCGCGAACCACTCGTGCGCAGCGGCCAGCGCCATCAGCGCGCTGTTCAGGTAATCGCCGGTGCGGCCCAGCATGCCGAGCGAGCGGTCGGCCCAGGCCTTGAAGGCCATGCGTCGTTTGGCCAGGTCGGCTGCTGTCTTCGGGACCAGGAAAGACGTGGCCACCGGCTCGCCCGAGACCGGCGAGCGGTAGGTGAGCACGTCCCGGTAGGCCGGGTCATGCTGCATGTCGTACAGCTCGGCGTAGCTGCGCACGACGTTGCGGAAGGCGGGATGATCGGCGATCCCGCCGGTGAGGGTTTCGCCGCCGACCTCCACGTGCACCCGAGCGGCGGACAGCCGCTCGAGGAACTGCCTGCCGCTGCGCGCCGCCATATCGAGGACGGTACCGTCAGGCCATGGGCGTTCGTCAAGACTTGGACTCGCCCGCACGGTGGTGCACGTACCTGCTGGAGCCGAAGAACTGGCTGGTCGTCACCGTGGTCGGCGTCGGCTGGCACGCCGACGGCCTGGCGGGCGTCGGCTGGGGGCTGGTGGCCGCGCTGTTCACGGCCGTGCTGCCGACGGTGTTCATCTCCTACGGCGTCCGCCACGGCCGCTGGGACGACAGGAACGTGGGCGCGCGGCGCCCCCGGCTCATCGTGCTGGCCTTCATTACCGCGTCGGTCGCGGCCGGGCTGATCGTGCTGGCCGCGGGGGGCGCGCCGCGCCTGCTGATCGGCTACCTCGGCTTCATGCTGGCCAGCGTGGCGGCGCTCGCCCTGGTCACCGTGGTGTGGAAGATCTCCATCCACTGCGCGGTGGCGTCCGGCTCGGTGGCCATCCTCGCCTTCACCTACGGGCCCCTGGTGCTCCTTGGTTACCTGCTCGTGGCCCTGCTCGGCTGGTCCCGGGTGACCCTCGAGGATCACACCGTCTCTCAGGTGGTAGCGGGCTGCGTGCTCGGGGCCGGCGCGGCCGCCCTGGCCTACGCGGCCTTGGAATCCTGGACGGGGACGGCGGGCTCGGTTTCCTCGTGGTAGTGGTACTTGCCGCCGCGCAGCCAGGACATGGCCGCCGCGGCCAGGCAGGCGCCGATGGCGAAGTCGAACGCGGTGTGCAGACCGCTGGCGAAGGGACCCGAGATCAGCGTGGGGAAGAAGCTCCGGCCGGCCAGGGCCGCCGCCTGGTGCGCGGGTAGATGGGCCAGGACGGCCGAGCCGACCAGGTGCTGGACGGGGCTGTAGCCGAGGAAGGCGGCGAACAAGGTGGCCACCGGGGGCAGGTGAGCCACCCGGAGTGCGACCGGCACCGGGACTCCGTGGGTCACCAGCCCGTGGTACAGGGCGCCCGGCAGCGTGCCGGCCAGGCCCACGATCATGAGCGTGAAGAAGACCCCGATCGACAGCACCTGCCCGCTGTTCTGGAACGTGGTGTTCATCCCCGAGCCGACCCCGCGATGCTGCGGCGGGAGGCTGTTCATCACGCCCGCGCGGTTCGGGGCCGCGAAGGTGCCCTGGGCCAGGCCGTTCATCAGCAGGACAAGCGCGAACGCCCAGTAGGAGAAGTTGATCGACAGCTGCTCGAGCAGGAAGAACGAGACGGCCGCCGCGATCATCCCGCCGGTGGCGAACGGCCGCGAGCCGAACCGGTCGGACAGCAGCCCGGAGACCGGCCCGGCCAGCAGGAACCCGGCGGTCAGCGGCAGCATGTAGATGCCGGCCCACAGCGGGGTCTGGCTGAAGCTGTAGCCGTGCCTGGGCAGCCAGATCCCCTGCAGCCAGATGATCAGCATGAACATGAGCCCGCCCCGGCCGATGCTGGCCAGCAGCGACGACAGGCTGCCCGCGGTGAACGCCCGGATCTTGAACAGCTGCAGGCGGAACATCGGATCGGCGACGTGGCTCTCGATGACGGCGAAGGCGGCCAGCAGCGTCACGCCGCCGCCGAGGCAGCCGAGCACCAGCGGGCTCGCCCAGCCCATGGTCGAATCGCCGTAGGGCTGGATGCCGTAGGTGATGCCGACCATGATCGCGATCAGGCCCAGCGCGAAGGTCAGGTTGCCCGGCCAGTCCAGCCGCGCCGTCCCGCGCCGCGGTACCTCGTGCAGGCTGCGGTAGGCCCACACCGTGCCGACCAGGCCGACCGGGACCGAGACCAGGAAGATGAGCCGCCACTGGATCGGGGCGAGCAGGCCGCCCAGGACCAGGCCGATGAACGAGCCGCTGATCCCGGCAACCTGGTTGACGCCGATGGCCATGCCCCGCTGGTCTTCGGGGAACGCGTCGGTCAGGATCGCCGCGGAGTTGGCCAGCAGCATGGCCGCGCCTACGCCCTGGAAGATGCGCATGATGACCAGCCACAAGGCAGCGGCCGTCCCGCTCAGCCAGGTGATGGTGAGCAGCAGCGAGAAGAACGTGTAGACGACGAAGCCCATGTTGTACATGCGGACCCGGCCGTACATGTCGCCCAGCCGGCCCAGGCTGACCACCAGCACGCTCGTGACGACCATGAAGCTCAGGATCATCCACAGCAGGTAGAAGCTGTTGCCTGGGGCCAGCGGGTCGATCCCGATGCCGCGGAAGATGTCGGGCAGGGCGATCAGCATGATCGACATGTCGATCGTGGCCATCAGCACGCCTAGCGTGGTGTTCGACAGCACGATCCACTTGTAGTGGCCGGGACGAGCCGTTCCCGGCGCGGCATGCGCTTTCAGCCCCAGCACACCCGTCAGCCTAACGCCGCCGCGGCTGTCGCGGCCGGCCTGGCCGGACGAAGGCAGGAGAGCACCACCGCCAGCGGCCAGACCGCCTCGGCGATGCCCGTCATCCGCTCGGCCAGGCCGACTTGCCCGGACCCGGTGACCAGCTCGACGACGAACCACGCGAGCAGGGCAAGCAGGACCGCGACGGCGGCGGCGGCGACCGCGGGCCGAAGGCCCCACGGCACCGCAGGCCCGCGCCGCCAGGCGCCGACGGGCCAGGTGGTCAGCGCGACCAGGCCGATCGACGCCCAGATGATGTGCTTAACCGGGTAAGCGTCATCGGCGCTGATCGGGTTCGCGGCCACCAGCATGCCGACCAGGGACCCGGTGATCAGGATCAGCCGCCCGGCGGTCCCGGCGGGCCGGAGCGCGAGCCCCGTGACGACGTAGCAGACGCCGACCACCAGGAACGTCAGCGTCATCACCCAGCGGTCGGTCGCGCCCGGAGCGGCCAGCGCGCTGACCGTATCAGCAACCGGATCGAATCGCGGCTGCAGGCTGGCGGCCAGCGTGGTCCCGCCGACCACCAGGACCGGAGCCGCGACCGAGGAGGCCACACCCCACCAGGGCACGTCCCGCATGCCACTACCGTAAACGACGCCCGCACACGGGGCGAGGCACCGTGCCGAGGTCGGCTGCGGCAGCTGGCGACCTGGCCGTTCAGCTACGTGGCAACGGCGCTGTAGATCGCCTGTCCGTACTCGGTGCACCGGTCGGAGCCGACGATGCCCGCTCCCATCTTGTTCATCATGTAGGCGAACGTCATGCGGCGGCCGACGTCCATCACGATGATGGAGCCGCCCCAGCCGCCCCAGAAACAGATCTGCCCGTCCGGGAGCCAGGGCAGCAGGTCCCGCTGGGGCAGACCGTAGCCGACGCCGAGGCGCAAGGGAACGCCGAGCACCAGGTCGAGGCCGTTGGACTGCTCGCGGAAGATCAGATCGATGGTCACCGGGCCGAGCAGGCGGATCCCGTCGACCTGGCCGCCGCGGGCCACTACCGACATGACCCGGGCTACCGAGCGGGCGTTCCCGTGCCCGTTCGCCGCGCCGATATCCGCGCGCCTCCAGCCGGGCGTGTTGGCGACGTCGGCCGCGACAAACGGCCCCGTCAGCGTCTTGACGGTCACGCTGTCCGGGTCGAGTGCCGCCAGGTCGACGGGCAGCGGCGGCGGCGGGACGACGGGCGCGATCCGGTCCCAGTCGGTTTGCGCGGCGCCGATCTGGAAATCGGCGCCCAGCGGCCCGGCGATCTCCTCGGCGACGAACTGCTTGAGCGTCTTACCGCTGATCCGCCGGACCACCTCTCCGACCAGGTGACCGTAGTTGAGCGCGTGGTAGCCCGACGCGGTTCCGGGCTCCCACCACGGAGCCTGAGCGGCCATCCGGGAGGTCGCCTTCCCCCAGTCGTATAGATCCTCGGCGGCGGCGGGCTGGTCCAGCCCGGAGACACCCGAAGAGTGCGACATCAGATGCCGGACCAGGACGTCCTGCTTGCCGTTGGCGGCGAACTCCGGCCAGTACCTGGCGACCGGGGCGTCAACGTCCAGCTCGCCGCGGTCGGCCAGCATCAGCGCCGCGAGGCTGGTCACGGGCTTGGTCGACGACCAGACGTTGGTGATGGTGCGCTCAGACCAGGGGATCGTCCGGGCCTCGTCACAAAAGCCACCCCACAGGTCGACGACGAGGTCACCGTCAATGTCCAGGACGAGCGATGCGCCAAGTTCCTCACCGGAGTCCAGGTTCCGCTCCAGCGCGCGGCGCGCTGCCGCGAATCGCTCGTGGCACACGCCATGCACATCCGCCATAGCCGTGGTCCCTCCCGCTGGTCGAGGGCCGGTGCTCGCCGGCCACTGCGCGGGCCGGCCCGGGATGATGCCGACGCTAGCAGCCGGGCGCCGGGGTCACCAGGGCCGCAGGCCCGCGGCGAACGGAGCGTCAATGGCGCGCTAGCGCGTATGGAACGAGCTACCCCGGTAACCTGTGGAAGGACTGTGAATGAGCCGGTGGATAACCCTCGCCGACTGCGAATAACCACCGGGGTTCTGTGGATGGTATGTGGATAGCAAAGAAACTGCGATGACTTCGTCGTAAACCCTTGCGCGGCACCCGGCGAAGCAGTAGAAATACTTTCACCGCTGGAAACGGGTACCATCCGGAGGCGACTCCGGGGAACGTGGGAGAGACCGGGAAACCGATATCTGGCACGGGTGCACGGCACTGGCGGGCGGCCCGCAGTACCGGGGAGGTCAGGAAACTGGCTGATCTGGCGCGGCGCGGTCGGCGAGGCCCCCTCCATCTCATACATGGAGGGGGCCTCGCTCTATTCTGCCTGGCAGGCGGATTCCTGCTAGAACCGACACGCCGGCCACGCCAACATTTGGCTGCGTTCTGGTCCGCGGAGAGCGGCGAATTTACTATTACCGCGCCGCCTGTACCTTTATGCCGCATTGGTCCGGCTTAGGGTCCGCAAAGAATATTGTGCGCTCGGTACCGAGGAACTTACCGACCTGCGCCGGGGCGAGGCCATTCAGCTGAACGATAAGCGCAGCTTTGAGTATTTTGCCGGCCGGCGCGGCGTACCGCTTGGCTGGTGCCCGGCTAGTGCACCGCCGCCGGCGGCGGCCGCCAGCGCTTCCAGCCCGGGTGCACCGCGACCAGCCGGGAGGGTCCTGGCGGGGCCGTGATCATCTGCGCGCGGGGGTACAAGGCCAGCCCGGCCGGGACAGGTTCCCACCACCGCTCGCCGGAGAACAGGCGGCTGAACACCTCCGGCCGGTGGCCTCGAGGGCCGAGGACTAGCTCGGATGGGGCCGGCTGGTCGGGCCGTTGCCAGCGGAAGTCGCCGGAGATCCGCAGCGCCGAGCCCGTGTTGGGCAGGGCGGCGTGCGGCGTGAGGCAATGGAAGATGATCGCGTCGCCGGGCTCGTAGCTGGTCGTCGCCCAGCCGGGTTCGGACCGGCCCAGCGGGCGGGGCCGACGAGGCGGGCCGAGGTGGCCGCCGGGCTGCACCGCCAGGCCGCCGATCCGGACCGGGATGTCCATCAGCGGGATCCAGCTCGTCAGCATGTCCTGGACTCCGGACACCCCGTAGTCGTAGTGGATGTAACGGCCGCGAGGGCGGGCCTCGGGCCGTTCGGGGTACACGGCGCGCAGCACTTTCACCGGATACGAGAACGCCGTGGACCCGAGAATGCGGCGCACCACCGCGCGCAGCGCCGGCAAGTACGGGATGCGGTTGAACGCGGCGCTCATCACCGCGGACCGGAACGCCGGGTCGGCAAGCGCGTCAACGGGGTTCACCGCGCGCGGCTGGACCGACGGTATGGCCCGGTCATCGACCCACCCGCCGTCCCGCAGGCGGGTCAGCACGGCCTGCCTGGCCGCCCGGACCTCATCGGCGGGCAGCAGGCCGCGGAAGAACAGGTACCCGTCGTCGGCCAGGCGCCGACGCAACTCTTCGGCGTCGTCGGCCAGCGGCGAGGAGTCGGCCAACTCGTCCACACGCCCACGATAAGCAGCGCCAGCCAGCGCTTCGTGCATTTCACAGCGAGTTCGGTGAGCCTCACCCGCGGGCGCTCAGCCGAGGCCAGGCGTGGGAACGTCAAGGCCGGGTAGTGGCATGCCGTGACCACCTTGCAGGAACTCAGCCAGGACGCGGCCTCGTGCACGCGCTGCGACCTGTACCAGCGGGCGACGGCGACCGTGTTCGGCGAGGGCGACGCGCACGCGGCCATGGTGCTGGTCGGCGAGCAGCCCGGCGACCAGGAGGATAAGCGCGGGCGCCCGTTCGTCGGGCCGGCCGGGCGGGTCCTTGACCGGGCGCTGAACGACAGCGGCATCAGCCGCGCGGACGTCTACCTGACCAATGCCGTCAAGCACTTCAAGTGGACCGAGCGGGGAAAGCGCCGGATCCACCAGCGCCCGAACGGCACCGAGATAAAGGCCTGCGCGTTCTGGCTGGACGCGGAGGTTGACATCGTCCGCCCGCGTCTGGTGGTGCTGCTCGGCGCGGTGGCCGGCGAGGCCGTGTTCGGCTCGCGCTTCCGGGTCGGCGAGCACAAGGGGAAAGTGGAAGAGGCGGTGATCGGGACGTGGCGGGGGCTGGCGGTGAGCACCATCCATCCGTCCGCCGTGCTGCGCGGAGATGACCCGGATAGCCGGGAACGCTCCTACGCCGGCCTGGTCGAGGACCTCGTGACCGCCCGCCAAGCCGCCGCGGGCGCGAGCCGGCGAGACGGTCCGCGCTTAGCTCCGGCCCGCCGCGGGCGGATGGCCTCGCCCCGGTCGAGGTGACCGGGGACGGCGTGGCACCGTCGGGGTGCTAGCTAATAGCTAGGCTCGGGTCTCAGCCCGTCCAGCGCCGCGTCCAAGCGCCGGATGCCGAGGCTGTACTGACCAGCAGGCCGGGAGCAGCGCCTCGACGAACACATCCGGCGCGGTGACGCACACCGCGTGATCGGCGTCCACCTCGTAGACCGATGCGCCCGGGATCGCCCGGGCCAGTTTCAGCTGGCGGCTCGCTGGCACGATGCGATCCCGGGCCGTGACAACCACCGCGGTGGGGACGTCGACCTGGCTGATCCAGGTGTGCGACGTGAAGTCGCAGACGGCCTGGACGGCAGAGATTGCGGTGCCGAGTGCGGTCCGGCTCAGCTGGGCGCGCGCCCACCTGGCGGTGGCCGGGTCGTCGACGCGGCCGAGGAGTGCCATGCCGAGGACCTCGGCGCTCAGCGACTGCAGGATCGGGTTCCACCGTACGGCGGCGACCGTGGTCGGCAGCGCCAGAGCGGCCAGCTTCTCTGCTGGAGACCCCAGGACGTTACGCGCGGTGGCGCACAACACCAGGCCTGACAACAGCGAGGCGTGCCGCCGGTAAAGCAGCTGCGCGACCATGCCGCCCATCGAATAGCCCACGGCGACAAACCTGCCGATGCCGAGGACCTCGGCCAGCGCGGCGACGTCATCAGCGCAGTCCTCGAGCCGGAACCGGGAACCGGCCCTGATCCCGTCACCGTGGCCGCGCAGGTCAAGCGCGACGACCCGGAAATCACGCGCAAGCGGTTCGAAGACGTTCCCCCAGTTGAGTTCGGCTGTGAACGTCACACCGTGGAGAAGGATGAGCGTCCCGGCGCCGGGCGGGCCGGCGCACTCCCACACTCGGGTGACCCCGCGGCCCGGCAGCTCAGTCAGGCGGGCAACGGGAGCCGCTGCCGTTCCAAGCACCTGCCGCACTGCTCACTCTCCTGCGCTGCCAGTCAGCGATCGGCGCCCACTCCGCATCTGGCCCGGGCGTGCCGGACTCAGCGCAGCGCCGACAGGACCCAAGGACCCGGATACTACAGGGTGTTCCCCGTGCTGGTGATGAATATGCTCGCGGACTGACGCACCGAGCGCATGCGACGGGTGTCAACGACAGCGGAAGAACCGGCCGGTCAGTGCCGGCCGCCCGCGCCGACTTGCGGCCGGTCTAGGCCGACTTGCGGCCGGTCATGACGTACCCGCCGCCGAACGCCATCTCCTGGACGTGAACGTCTTCGACCAGTTGCTCCAGATGCCGCCAGGGCCGGTCGAATCCGCTGAAGCTCCGCACGTACGGAGCGTGAAGCGCGCTGACCAGCAGGTTCACGGCTACCATGACCGGCGAGGCCCACTTGCCGCCTCCGGCGGCTACCGGTGCTCCCGGGCGCAGCCTGGCCATCACGTTCCGCAGCGCGCTGGGAGACTGCAGGATGTCATGGACGGCGCAGAACAGAGCGGCATCCGCGGTCAGGGCGATCCTGGCATCCTCGGCAGAGGACTGCACGACGGTGACGTTGCGCCAGCCTTCGCCTGCGATGTGCTCGCGCGCAACCGCCACCATCTCCGGTGACTCCTCGATACCAACCACGCTGCCACGCGGGCCTACCTTCTCCCGCAGCATCCCGCAGCACAGCCCGGTGCCGCATCCCACGTCGAGGACCACCTGCCCAGGGCGCAGCGGGAGCGCGTCCACGACCGACTGGCGGTAATGCCGGAAAACGGCGGTATCTCGATCGTAGAAACGAGCGTGCTCGCCGTAGGCCGACCGCCGCTCGGGCGGACCGTAGGGCGACTGCGGTGTGCTCACGGCTTGTCACCCCTGTCGTGAAGAAGCCGCATCTCTTGACGTGTTTCCGTGCGGCAGCCATCTAAAACAGGCCGGCGACGAACCGTGAACGATGCCGGGTTTGGCCAGTCGGGCAGCGGGTAGCCCAATCACTCCTGAAGGAGGCTGTGAAGCTGCACCATAGCTCGCTTGGTCGTTTCTCCGGGAGAGCTGGGGTGCCCCGGGATTCAGCTGCTCGGGGAGGGCAAGTGACACGAGATCTTCGGGTTCACGCCCACGTAGTTGAGCGGGCCCGCCAGGACGGTGGCGATGATGGTTCCCGCGCCCGCGCAGCTAGCCGAAGACGAACCGCCTTTCCGCCTACCCAGTACACGGCGGATACACGCGTGCCACGGATGCTAAGTGGTGCGCATTTGACATCGCACGATATAAGCCGCGTGGGCGCGGTCCTTTTCTGTTGCCGGTGTATCGTGGCTGCTTATGGCCGGGGATGCAAAGACCGCGGGGCGGGGGCCAGAGGCGGCAGAAGCGCTGTCTGGTCTACCGTCACGCGGGCCAGGCAGCAACGGCGCACTGCCTCCTCCGGCACCTGGTGCCATGTCTTATACCTACACCACTGACCTGTCGGCGGTCCGCGCCGTGGTTCATCGCTGCGCCGTACAGGCCGGCCTTCCTGAGGCTCGCGCGATCGACCTCGTGCTGGCGGTCAGCGAAGTGGCCGCCAACACCGTCCGCCATGCCAAGTCTCCCGGGTCGCTGAAGGTCTGGTACGACAGCGACGAGATCGTTTGCCAGATCCATGACGACGGGTTCATCGCTGATCCGCTGGCGGGCCGGCGCAGGCCCTCGCTGGAGGCCATGGGCGGGCACGGGCTGTGGATCGTCCACCGGGTTTGCGATGAGGTCGAAATGCGGTCCGATGAGACCGGCACCACGATCCGGTTGCACATGGCGTTGCCTCGTCTGAAGCCCTCGCCTTAGGTGTCCGAGTCGGGCGCTTAACCTGTTCGTGAGCAGGCAAGGAGCATCCCGCCGGAATCCGCCGTGTGGTACAACAAGGGCGTGGACCTGCTGACGGTCTCTGTGACGGCGCGGGAGTCGGCCGGCGAACTCTACACGCTGGTGGAGATCGCCGGCGAGGCCGACGTCACGAACACCGAGGAATTGCGGCGGTTGCTGGACGACGAGGTATCCCAGCAACCGCGAACGCTGATCATTGACCTGTCCAGCCTGCGTTTCATGGACTCGTCGGCATTGCACGCGCTGCTGCGGGTGAACCGGTCCCTGGAACGGCAGGGCGGGGTTCTCGCGCTGGTGGCCCCGCAGCCCGCGGTGGCCAAGATTCTCCAGCTGACGACCGCCGACCGCCTGATCCCGGTGTTTGACAGCGTGGCCGAAGCCGCGGCTGGCTGACCTGCCGGAGGGCTCATCCCGCGGTTCGCGTGTTTGCGAGCCCGCGCATCGGGATATGGTTACCTGCAGTGGTGCCTACGACGCAGGCACGCTCAACGCGACACGGTGTTGTGCGGAGCGTGCGGGTCGGGCACCATTTCCGTCTCTCCTGACGACGCCGTGACGAGGTTCGTCAGCGAGAAGAGGCCCCCATGAAGATCGCCCTGGTAGCCCAGCATGCGACGCCGCTGCGTCCGCAGGCCGGCTCCGGGCCGGACAATGACGATATCGGTCTGTCCGACCTCACCCGCATGCTCGCCAGCCATGGTCACCAGGTGACCGTATACGCGCAGAAGCA
Source organism: Streptosporangiaceae bacterium (assembly GCA_030044595.1). Classification (GTDB taxonomy): domain Bacteria; phylum Actinomycetota; class Actinomycetes; order Streptosporangiales; family Streptosporangiaceae; genus Palsa-504. Next base: position 3,420 of record JASHVM010000368.1, on the reverse strand, counting down.
CCAGCCGGACCTGCCCGACGAGGCGGAGCTCCACCGTGGAGTCCGGGTCGAGCACATCGACGCCGGACCGGTCCCCGCACACGCAGGGCAAGATGACGCCGACCTGCTCGAGCGCGTTCCCGCGTTCAGCGGCCCGCTGCGGAGGAGCCTCCAGCGTGAGCGCCCCGACGTCGTCCACGCGCTGCGCTGGACAAGCGGCCTGGCCGCGCTGGCCGCCACCCGCGACCTGGGCATACCGGTCGTGCAGGAATTCAGCTCGCTGGGCGTCACGGAACGGCGCGAGCGGACCGAGCCGCGCGGCGGGGGGCGCGGCGGGGTGAAGGCCGACGGCGCGGACGCGGCGCGGATCAGGCTCGAGCCCGCCATCGCGCGCGGCGCTGCCGCGGTGGTCGCCACCCATTCCGGCGAGGTATCGGATCTGGCCAACCTCGGCGTGCGCCGGTCCTCGATCAGGGTCGTCCCGTGGGGCATCAACACCGACACGTTCACGCCGGAGGGCCCGGTGGCGGAACGGAACGGCCGGCCCCGGCTGCTCACCGTCGCCGACCTGACCGAACGGGAAGCGCTTGAGACGCTGCTGCGCGCGCTGACCCGGGTGCCCGGCGCCGAACTCCTGGTCGTCGGCGGCCCGGACCGCGCCGTGCTGTCGGAGGATAACGCCCACGCCGGCCTGGCCGCGTTCGTCGGGGCGCTGGGCATCTTCGACCGCGTGCTGTTCACCGGCAAGATTGAGCACTGGCTGATGCCGGCCCTGCTGCGGTCCGCCGACCTGGTCGTCAGCACCTGCCGGTACGAGCCTTCGGGCACGACGTCGCTGCAGGCCATGGCCTGCGGGACGCCGGTGGTGGCTCCCGCGGCGGGCGGTCACGTGGACGCCGTCGTCGACGGAACGACCGGCATCCTGATCCCGCCGGGCCGGCCGGCGCAGGTGGCCCAGCGGATCCGGCAGCTGCTCGCGCACCCCATGCTCATCGAGGCGTACGGGGTCGCGGCGGCCGACCGAGCCAGGTCCCGCTACTCATGGGACCGCATCGCCGCAGAAACGCTCGCGGTCTACGACAAGGCGCTCGCTCAGGCGGCCTAGACCGGTCTGGCTGGAGGTAGCTGCTCAGCTGATGCGCACCACGACCAGGCACGCGTCGTCGCCGGTATCAGAGTCCGTGCTGGCCAGCACCTGGTCGGCCTGGGCGGACGCGGTCAGCTCAACGGTCCTTGGTCCGAGGCTGGCGACGAAGTCCGCCAGCACCTCCTCGATGGATTCACCGCGCCGTTCGATCAGTCCGTCGGTGAACAGCAGCAAGGTGTCGCCGGGTTCCAGCAACTGGGTTGCCTCCTCGTAACTGGCATCCGGGTCCATGCCGAGCAGGACACCGCCAGGCAGGGGAAGAGCCCAGGCGGTTCCCGGGTTCTGGTCGCGTATCAGCACCGGCGGCAGGTGCCCGGCCCGGGCCCAGCACAGCACGTGCGTATCAGGGCTGTACAGCCCGCACACCACGGTTCCGACCACCCCCGAGGTGAGATGGCACATCACGCCGTTGAGCATGCGGAGCAGTTCGGCCGGGCCGGCCCCGGTGATGGCCAGGCCGCGCAGTGAGTTACGGGCCGCGACCATTCCGGTCACCGCGTCGATGCCGTGCCCGGCCACGTCGCCGACGATCAGCAGCACGTCCCCGGACGGCAGCAGCAGCGTGTCGTACCAGTCGCCGCCGACCAGGTGTCCCTCGCCGACCGGCCGGTAGCGTACGGCCAGGTCAATCCCGGCCGCTTCGACCGGTGCCTCGTCCGGCGGCATGATCGCCCGCTGCAGGCGCAGCGCGAGCAGGTGCTCCTCCGCGACCCGCTGCTCGGTATCGGCGAGCTGGTCCCGCGCCGCAGCGAGCGCGACCTGCGTGTGGTAGTGCGCCGAGACGTCCTGGAACGCCCCGCGCAGCGCCACCACCGAGCCAGCCGCGTCAACGACCGGTTCGGCGAAGACGCGGATCTGACGGATACTCCGGTCATCGGGATGGACGAAACGGAACGTCGCGGTCGCGGCCTCCCGATGCTGCGCCAGACGCTGGCGGAAGCGCTTCACCACGGGCTTGTCGGCCGTCATCACATAGCTGTGCAAATCGGCCAGCGGGATTTCCGCTCCCGGGCGAGGTACCAGGCCGAATAGTTCGAACGCCGAGTCGGTCCAGCGCACGACGCCGGTAACGAGATTCTCCTGCCAGCCGCCGAGCCGACCCAGCCGCTGGGCATGTTCGAGGAGCATGGCCAGCGGATCCGTCGTGCCGTCGGCGTGCCAGGTGAAGATGACGCCGTCGAAGAACCTGGCTACGCGCAGACCGGCCTGCGGCGCCGCGGCTCCGTCGGCTGTCGCGCCGCTGTGGATGAGCCCGCCGGACAGGGATCCGCTGAACGGCCCGGGAACGTACTGGGGAACGCCGTCCGCCAGCACCTGCAAGGCCCGGCTGAACAATCCCTGACCGGAGACGCTGGCCGGGTAAGCCTCCAGCAGGGTCAGGCCGACCAGGTCCGTCCCTGCCCGCCCGGCCGGATCGCGGAAGCCGGGACTGGCGTGCTCGATGCTGAAGTCGGTCACCCGCCCGGCGTCATCGCGGATGGCCTGGACCACGAGTACCGAGTCGACCAGGCCGTCGAGCAAGGTGTAGACGGCCGCCTTCGGGTGCGCGGCGGCCAGATTGCCGTGCGCCAGACGGGCGCCGATCACTCGGGCGCAGCCGTCGGCGATCGCCGCCAGCTGCTGGCGCACCTCGGTGCTGAACTCCGCGAGCGGCTCCGGCCAGCTGACTTCCATCACGCCGAGCGGCGCGCCGTTCCGCTCGCGGAGCGCGAGGACCGCGCGGGCGCCTTCCGCCCGGCCGGTGACGGGCGCCGGATCGCCATCGGGACGACCCCCGTGCCACCAGAGGTCCGCGGCGCCCTGGGCGACACGCTCGGCCGGGCAGTCCAGCTGCGGCGGGATGTGCCGCCACCGGCTGACTTCGCTGGTGGACAGTCCCGCCTCGCCGAGCAGCGTCAGCGCGCCATCCGCCTCGAGCAGCCACAGCGCTACTGCGCCTGCGCCCAAGGGCAGCAGCACCTGGCCGGCCAGCGTGCCGACGAGCTCGGTCCCGTCGGCGGCCAGCTCCGCCGCGGCCTCGATGAGGAGCGAGCCGGACCGGGAGCGGCGGCCGGCCACCTCCGGTGCGCCCGCCTGTCCGCCGGCGCCAGCGTCCTCGCCCACGTCGCCGCCTGTGTCACGACCACCTGAGGAACTCGGAGCCAGGACCGCGGCGGCCATCTCGGCCAGCGGGATCCCGGTCGCCGCGGACAGCTCGGCGAGCTGGCTCGCGGCCTCGGCCGAGGACAAGCCGAGCCGCTCCATCAGCGCGCCCTTGGCCATCGCGACCACGGACTGGTCGGCGGCCGCGGCGC
>JASHVM010000367.1:0-10426 GCA_030044595.1 Streptosporangiaceae bacterium | reverse complement strand
TCCGCGAAGCCGTCAGGGTCCTCCGCCCGGGCGGGCGGATCCGCGTCGTCGATGACCGCGCCGACCGCTACGCCCTCGTCCTCCAGGACGCCGGATGCGTGGACGTCGAGGTACGTCGCCTCGACTGGCGCACGTGGTCCGGCCTTCCCGGTCATCCCTTCGCGCTTGTCTCAGCCGGGAAACCAGCCGCCGTTGCCGGCCGGGTCCACGACTAGCGCAATCGTGCGACAGTCATCACGCGCCGCGCCGGAACAGCCTCGCGCCGGCCGGCTCACAGACCGTGCTCGATGGGCACGATGCCTCGGTTAGCGGCCTTGACCAGAGCCGCGTGATCGGCCTCGGTCTGGTCGGCGTACAGCCGGGCGAACCGCGCCAGGGCGGTGTCGAGGCGGCCGGAAGAGCCGGCGTAACCCACGATCATCGATGCGCCGCTGGTACGGGAATGGCCCTTGGCCAGCAGGTGCCCGGTGATCGCGGCGTAGTCCGCCAGCGCCGCGGCGTCGATGGAATCCAGCATCACGCTGCCCTTCATGTTCCGGAACTGGCGCACGTAGTACTGACGCCCGTCAACGGTCGCCCAGCCCAGCAGCGGATCGCTGACCGTCTGCAAGGCCTGCTGGTATTCGACCACCCGCTGGCCCTGGTGGGCGTGCCACGCGGACTCGCCGTGGACATACTGGGCCAGGACCGACCGGCGGGCCTGCTTCAGCTGGAGGAATAGCACGTCATCAGGGCTGCTGCCCTCCAGCAGCACCACGTAAGCGCGCAGCCCGACGCTGCCGACGCCCACCACCTTGTGCGCGATGTCGATCACCGTGTAGCCCCCGAGCGCCCGCTGCCAGTGCGGCGCTAGCGTGCGCAGGTAGTCATCCAGTCCCCGGGCCAGCTGGTCAGCCTCGGCGTAGTTGATCCGGGTCACCAGCGGCGGGTCCTCGACGATCCGGCGCTGCCCGTCACGTTCGCTGGTGAACCTGGGCAGCGCCCGGTCGCTGGTCCTCCGGCGAGCCCGGGCCGCCGCGCGCTTGATCTCGGCCCGCAACGCCTTGCCGGCCGTGCTCTGTCGCAGATGATCGACGTCGATGTGCTGGTAGGACCGGGCCAGCAGCGCAGTCGAGGCCAGGTCGGCGACCTCGGCGCGGTACCCGGCGACACACCGCAGCACCGCCGCCTCGCACTCCTGCTCGCTGGCGCCATTCTGTCGGCCGGCGACCCAGATGCTCGCGACCAGGCGGCGAAGATCCCACTCCCACGCCCCGGGATGCGCCTCATCGAAGTCGTTCAGGTCGATGACCAGATGCTGCTCCGGGGATGCGTAGAAGCCGAAGTTACCCAGATGCGCATCCCCGCAGATCACGGGGGTGATTCCTGTGGACGGCAACCGGGCGACATCAGCCGCCATCACGATCGCGGCGCCACGCAGGAACCCGTACGGCGTGGCGGCCATCCGCCCGACCCGGACCGGGATCAGCCAGTCAAGCCTGCCGCGATGAGACTCGATGATCAGCTGCACCGGATCTGGCCGGTCCGGCTGCGCCGCCCATTCGCCCAGCGAGCGGCGCGGAACCTGGCGTCGCAAGTCCCGGCCCATCCGGTACCGGTCCAGCCGCGACGTCGAGCGCCGGCGCAGCGACGTGAAGGCCTCGCTGTCCGCCGAGGCAAGAACGACATGATCGCGTACTGGACCGTCGGCGTCGGTTCGCTGCACCAACCTCTCCCACCCTTCGTAGGGCTTTTCCCGCCTCGTAAGAGGACGAATAACTATACGAGCGCGCAGCGCCCGCCATTCGGCCAAGCCGGCCTTCCGCGGCGCGGGAAGCGGACGCCGGAAAGTACGCACGGCCACGGCGGCATGGCCGTGATGATGGCACACTGATGCGATGGCGCCGTGGCGGGTTCGTGACTTCCACGCCGACGACCTCGACGTCGCGATCCGCTTGTGGGACAACCCGGCGGCCAGCAGCGAGGCGCCGGCGTTCGGCATGTCCGACCTGATCGCGGCCGTCCGGTCGCATGAGCCGGCGGTGGTCGCGGTGGTCGGCGAGGAGCTGGTGGGGGCTGCGGTCGCGACGGTCGGCGGCGACCGGGCCTGGGTGATGCGGATCAGCCTGGCTCCGGCGTGGCGGCACCGGGGAATCGGCAGCGCGATGCTGCGCGAGCTGGAGCGGCGGCTGGTGGCGGCCGGGGTGCACCGGATCCACTGCCTGCTGGCAGACGAGAGCGAAATCGGCGACCTGGCGCTGGAGCACGCCGGGTACACGGCGCGCCGGAGCATGGTCTTCTATGAGCGACTCGAGCCGATCGGCCCGGACAGCGCCGGGGTGCTGGGCCAGCTCGGCGGCCAGATAGTGCGGGCCGGTGCCTGGGATCAGCTCGGCGGCATGATCAAGGAGAAGGAGCTGATCGAGCGGCGGGTCATCTTGCCGCTGGCGGAGCCGCAACTGGCCGAGCGGCTGGGCCTGGTGCCGCCGCGGGCGATCGTGTTGTTCGGGCCGCCGGGAACCGGCAAGACGAGCTTCGCCAGGGGCGCCGCGTCGCGGCTGGGCTGGCCGTTCGTGGAGCTGTTCCCGTCGCGGCTGGCCGGTGAGTCGCCGGCCGGCCTGGCCTCCGCGCTGCGGGAAGCGTTCGCCCTGGTCGGCGAGCTGGACAAGGTCGTGTTGTTCATCGATGAAGTGGAGGAGATCGCCGGGACGCGCCGGCCGCGCACGGTGTCGGCGGCGCAAGGCGTCACCAACGAGATGCTCAAGCTCATCCCGCCGTTCCGGGAGCAGGACGCCCGGCTGCTCATCTGCGCCACGAACTCGGTCCGCGCCCTGGACAGCGCGTTCTTGCGGCATGGCCGCTTCGACTACGTCATCCCGGTCGGCCCGCCCGACCCCGCCGCGCGGGAGGCGATCTGGGACCGTTACCTGGCCGCGATCCCGCATGGCCGGCTGGACATGGCCGCCATCGTCGAGGAATCGCGCCTGTTCACCCCGGCTGACATCGAGTTCGCCGCCCGCAGGACCGCGCAGCTGGCCTTCGAGCGCGTCCTGTTCGAGCACGGCGCAGAGGACGTGATCACGGGGGACATCCTGCACGCCATCGGCCAGACCCGGCGCACCCTCACCCCGGAACTCGTCGCCGAGTTCGAGCAAGACATCAAGGACTACGCCAGGGTGTGAGCAGCGCCGCGATGATCCGGAAAGAGTGAATCGATGGGGCAGGGTTTCTGTCGGATGGTCCTCGTCGTCGCCGATGACGCGGACCCGGCCGCGGCGGCGGTGATCGGCCGCATCGCTGACCGCCTTCGCGCTGAGGGGTTCGGCCTCATATACGCCACGACGGCGCGCGATGGCATCGCTCAGGCGCGGGAGAACCGGGCCATCGGCTGCGTGCTGCTGGACTGGGATATTGGCCCCCCCGACCCCGGCGGGCGGCATGCGCTCGACGTCATCGGCGAGGTTCGCCGCCTGTCCGCCGACCTGCCCGTCTTCCTGCTGACCAGCCGCACGGTGACCGGGAGCCTTCCGCTGAAGGTACAGCGGGAGATCCAGGAGTACGTATGGCTGTTGGAGGATACCCCCGAGTTCATCGCCGGCCGGGTGTCATTCGCCGTGCGCCGCTACGAGCGGGGGCTGCTTCCGCCGTTTTTCCGGGCGCTGGCTGAGTTCTCCGATGAGCACGAGTACTCGTGGCACACGCCGGGCCATTCCGGCGGTGCGGCGTTCCTGAAGACGCCGGTCGGCCGGGTGTTCCACAACTTCTACGGCGAGCAGGTCTTCCGATCGGATTTGTCGGTGTCAGTCCCGGAGCTGGGGTCGCTGCTAGACCATTCGGGCCCGGCCGGCGCGGCCGAGGCCAACGCGGCGCGGGTCTTCGGTGCGGACATGACTTTCTTCGTGCTGAACGGAACCTCCACCGCCAACCAGATCGTCGGACACTCGTGCCTGGTGGCCGGTGACGTCGTGCTGGCCGACCGAAACTGCCACAAGTCGATCAGCTACGCGCTGACCGTCACCGGCGCGCTGCCGGCCTACCTGCTGCCAACCCGCAACGGCTACGGCATCATCGGGCCGATCCCGGCCCGTGCCCTCACGGCCGGGGCGGTACGGTCGCTGATCGCCGCGAGCCCGCTGGCGTCCGGCGCGGAATCCCCGAACCCCGTCTACGCGGTGGTCACCAACTCCACCTACGACGGCCTGTGCTACCACGCCGACCGGGTCACCGAGCTTCTGGGCGAGTCGGTGCCGCGGGTGCACTTCGACGAGGCCTGGTACGGGTACGCGGCGTTTCATCCGATCTACCGCGGCCGCTTCGCGATGCATGAGCGTTCAGCCGACGCGCGCCGGGGGCCCACGGTGTTCGCCACCCAGTCGACGCACAAGCTGCTGGCCGCGTTCTCTCAGGCCTCGATGATCCACGTACGGTCAAGTCCGCGGGCGCCGGTGGACCGCTCCCGCTTCAACCAGGCGTACATGATGCACGGGTCGACCTCGCCGCTGTACCAGCTGATCGCCTCCTGCGACGTGGCCGCGGCCATGATGGCAGGCCCGGGCGGGCGGGCCCTGACCGGCGAATGCGTGGACGAGGCCGTGACCTTCCGGCGCGCCATGGTCCGCACCGCCCGCGAGCTGGCCAGCGGCCCGGGCCCGGGCTGGTTCTTCTCGGTATGGCAGCCGCGGGAGGTTACCACGCCGGAAGACGGCCGCCGGGTCGATTTCCTCGACGCCGACCCCGCGATGCTGCGGGAAAGCCCGGAATGCTGGATGCTGCGTCCGGGGGAGGACTGGCACGGCTTCGGCGATCTGGAGGACGGCTACTGCATGCTCGACCCGATCAAGGTCACCATCACCACTCCCGGCGTCGATGCCGCTGGCGCCGTCGCTGACCAGGGCATCCCGGCCCAGGTCGTGACGCAGTTCCTGGACGAGCGGGGGATCGAGGTGGAGAAGACCGGCGACTACGTGATCTTGCTGCTGTTCTCGATGGGAATCACGCGCGGCAAGTGGGGCACGTTGCTGGAGACCCTGCTGGAGTTCAAGGACCATTACGACCGCGGGACCCCGCTCGAGGACGCCATCCCGCGGCTCGTGGCGCAGTACCCGCAGCGCTACGCGGGCCTCACCCTCAAAGACCTGTGCGACCAGATGCACGCCGAGCTGCGAGCCCAGCACGTCGTGGGCCTGCTCGACCAGGCGTTCGGCGCGCTGCCCGTCCCGGTGCTGCCCCCCGGACGCGCCTACCAGCTGCTCGTACGGAACCAGGTCGAATGGGTGGAGGCGGATCACATGGGCGGGCGGGTGACCGCGGTCATGGTCGTCCCGTACCCGCCGGGTATCCCGCTGCTCATGCCGGGCGAGAGCGCCGGGCCGCCCGGCGGGCCGGCCCTGGGGTACCTGCGGGCTCTGCAGGGCCTGGACCGCAAGTTCCCCGGGTTCAGTCACGACATCCATGGCGTGGAACCGGCCGCCGACGGGACCTACCGGGTCATGTGCCTCACCGATGAGGCGCTGAAGGCAGGCGCGTGATGCTGCGGCGTGCCGTCAGGCCGCGGCAGATCTTCCCGAACAGGCCGTGGCGCTGGCCTGACCCCGCCTATCGGATGATGCGCGGCGGCCGGACAATACTGATGAGCCAGTGGCCAGCTAGCGTAGAGGAGGGCGATCGGGATGAGCGACGAGCAGGGTGGCGAGATGACCGGCGAGGCCAGCGATCCGGGCGGGGAGGCCCTGCGGCACGAGCTCACCCGGAACGTGGTGCAGTCCGAGGACCTGCCGCTGGGTTACCAGCTAGAGGGGCCGGCGGAGCCCGGCGCGGATGCCGACGTCCCCGGCGTGCTGGGCGGCTCAGGCGTCACCATCATTTCCGAAGACGAGGACGAGCCCGATAATCGATGGTCCGAGCGTCCTCGGTGACCGGCCTGATGACGGGTCCTGGCGAGCCGACGGACTCGGCATGAGCAGCTGCGCCTTGATCGGGAAGAGACCTGGCGTCGCAGAAGGAGAATGCAGCCATGCCAGGTGAGCTGATCCGATGCCCGCACTGCGGCCAGACCAACCGGATCCCGGCCGCGGCGGCCGGGACGCCCCGCTGCGGGAAATGCCACCAGCCGCTGCCGTGGATCGCCGATGCCGACGACGCCACGTTCGCCGACGTCGCGGATGCCGCCAAGATCCCCGTCATCGTCGATCTCTGGGCGCCCTGGTGCGGGCCGTGCCGCATGGTCAGCCCGGCCCTGGAGCAACTCGCCCGCGACTTGGCGGGCCAGGTGAAGCTCGTCAAAGTGAATGTCGATATCTCGCCGCAGCTGTCGCAGCGGTTTGCGGCGCAGGCGATTCCGACGTTGCTCGTGCTGCGCGGCGGGCGCGTGGTGGCCAGGCAGACGGGCGCGGCCCCGTTGGCCGCGCTGCGAGCCTGGGTCGACAACGCGCTCGCCACGGCCGGCCACTGAGGTTCGGCGGATCGGCCGGCGCCCCGGCGTCCTCTGTCAGGTTGCCGCGTCTTGGCCGCCGAGGGCTGCGGGGCAAAGCGAGCTCCTGCCTGCGGCCCGCCCGGGGCGCCGGCCGGCCGATGGGCCGCACAGCGGGCGTCGCTACGTCAGCTCTCGTGCATGAGATCGCGCCAGGATTGTTCGCTCACCTGAACGCCGAAGTATGACGCGGCCTGGAGGATATTGGCGAAGGCAAGCGCGCGGTCCGCGTCGGTGGCGCCCTCGACCTGGTCGAACCGGGCTAGCGCGTTGCGGACGTGGCTGGCCGACACGAGCGGCTCCTTGCGCAGCCCGGGGAATGCGAACGCCGAGTCGGGCAGCTGGTCAACCTGGGCGGCATCCAGCGTGCCGCTGACCTGCCCGGAATCGGCTGGCGGCCGCCACGTGGGGGCATCGTTCTGTGCGCGATCCTGCATGATCCGGTCTCCTGTCCTCACTGTGCCTTGAGCTGCCGGGCACGGGCGGCGATCATGGCCCGAGCTCCGCCGTCCGGAGGTGATGTGCGCTGTCGCCGGCGGTGGCGGCGAAGGGAACCTCCGCCCACCATTGTTGCGCTACCGTTCGGCGGTGGCGCATCGCGTACCGGTTAAAGGCAGGTCACCGGGATCGGGTCCCGATAAAGGTGAGAAGCAGTCAGATAACGCCTGGGTCGACCGAGTAGAGCCGCCATTCGCCAGGCAGCCCCTTGAGCGGCACGCAACCGCGGTCAAGGAACCTCAGCCCCGATCCGGCCACCAGGTCCCGCACGGTACCGGACACCACGACCTCATCTGGCTGAGCCTCGGCCGCGACGCGCGCGCCGATGTGCACGGCGATGCCGGTGATCTTGCCGTCGACTATCTCGCACTCACCGGTGTGCAGCCCCGCGCGTACGTGCAGCCCCAGTTCGCGGACGCCGTCGCTGATCGCGCGCGCGCACCGGATCGCGCGCGCGGGCCCGTCGAAACTGGCGAAGAAACCGTCCCCGGCCGTATCGATCTCGCGTCCGGAATAGCGCACGAGCTGCCGGCGTACCAGGGCGTGATGCTGCTCCACCAGGCCGCGCCAATTCCGGTCACCGACCTCGGCGAGCGTCGCGGTGGAGTCCGCGATGTCGGTGAACAGCACCGTCGCCAGCACCCGGTCGGTCTCGACCATGTCCCACTCGCCGCGCTTCCAGAGCCCGACCAGGAAAGGCTTGAGCTCGGCGACGATCTGCCCGGAATCGACCCACCATCCGTGGTCGACGCCGGCCAGTTCCACGAACCTGGCGCCGGGCACACGGCCGGCGAGGTAACGCATCGAATCGGCGGACACGTCCTGGTCCTCGGCGCGATTGAGAGAAAGCGCCGGGACCCGGATCGACGAAAGCGTGCCGGACACATCGATCTCGCTGTTCATCAGCGACATCGCCTTGATCGCGCCGGGGCTCGCGCTGCCTTGCACCCAGCGGCGCCACCACCGCTTCGCAGCCGGGTCGCCGGCGGTCGTCGGAGCCATGTCGCGGAGCCTCTCGTCGCACCACTCGTCGGTGCCGCGGACGCCCTCCTCGCTCTGCAGAAAAGCGCGCCATTCTTCAGGGGTCGCCGCCCACGGGTAGTCATCGGTCCGGAACCACGACACCGGCGTGCTGTACAGGACCAGAGCCGCGGTCCGCTCCGGATAGGTGGCCGCGAACAGCATCGACATGGGCCCGCCCTCGGAAAAACCCATAATCGCGGCGCGCCTGGACCCGGCGGCATCCATCACCGCGCGGATATCGTCCATCCGCGTCTCGAGATCCGGGATCCCGTGCGCGCGGTCCGACATCCCGATGCCGCGCTTGTCGAACAAGATCAGGCGAGCGAACGACGACACGCCGCGATAGAAATCGGCGGCACTGCCCTCCCACGGGACGCCGAAGTTCGACAGCACCCAGCCGCTGACGAAAACAACGTCCATCGGACCGTCACCGACCACCCCGTAAGCGATGTGCACGTCACCGCTGCGGGCGTACCGGATCTCTGGGGACTCCACATGCGTAGTTTGCTCCCGCGGCTACGACCGGACAAGGCTGGTGTCCCAGCCTGACAGGCGGCAGGCTGAACGCATGGCCATCAACCTGCACAGGTTCCAGCTCATCCTGCTGCGTCGGCCCGATGACGCGCCGAGCTACTATCGCGCCCAGCCCCTGGCCCCGCGGCCGCCGGCCCGGGTTACAGGGGCGTTTCGCTCTGGTCCTGGGCCGGCATATAGCTGCCGATGAGCCGGTAACCGTCCAGCGAAGAAACCCAGCGCAGCGGACCGATCGCCGTTGGCGGTACCGCCCCGCTGGTGGACAAGACACATTCCCACATGTGCACCTGTTCATCGTTGGCCATTTTGGCGACGCGGGCCGCCGTCCGGCCGGCCAGCCGCGCGCGCCTGGCGACCCAGGCCATCATTTCCCGGGCGCCTTTCCGGACCGCGCGATCTGCGCGAGCGCCTTGGCCCGGACGATGTCCGGGTCTCGCGGGTCCGACGAGAGTGGCTCGAACCACGGACCTTTCCGGGTTCTCTGTCGTTCGATGCGGATACGCTTCATCGCTGACCTCCCCAAGGTCATTGATCGTGCACGGCCAGGCCGGCCAGGTCGCGTCCCTCGTCTGTGCTGGCGTCCTGGACCCGTCTTTCCGCCACCGGGGTACCGGCGGCGGAAAGACCGGCTGCTGGTTCAACTTTGATGAACCGACAATCGGTCTGTCAATTGGATTAGGGTGCGCCCGGCCGGTCAAAGTAGCGGCCTGCCTCCAGATCAGCGATCAGCCCGGGATGCACTGGCTGCCACCCCAAAAGCTCCTGGGTTATGGCGCTGAAGGTCGGGTTGTCGAGCGTGACGAGGGCAGCCAGGAAGCCGAAGTGGTAAGCGCGGGAGAAAGCGGCGCTGGAGGCTGTCACAGCTTCGCGTGCTGCCGTGTCTTCAGGGAAAAGCACCACGCGAGGAAGGAAAAGATCATGCGAGTGTTCGTCACGGGGGCGAGCGGGGCGCTGGGACGGCACCTGGTTCCGGGGCTGGTCGCGGCAGGCCACCAGGTCACCGCCACCACCAGGACGCCCGGCAAGACCGGGCAGCTGCGCGCCGCGGGCGCGGACCCGGCGGTGCTGGACGGGCTGGACCGCGACGCGGTGATCGCGGCGGTGCGGGCCGCCGCGCCGGAGGTGATCGTGCACGAGATGACCGCGCTGGCGGGCCTGCGGAGCCTCCGCCATCCCGACCAGACGTTCGCCGCGACCAACGAGCTGCGCACCCGGGGCACCGACAACCTGCTCGCGGCCGCGGCGGCCGCGGGTACCCGCCGGGTCATCGCGCAAGGCTACGCGGGTCCCGGGCCGGACCAGCGTCCCGGCCCGGTGAAGACCGAAGAAGATCCGGCCGGCTGGCGGTCTGTCCAGTCGGCGGCGCGGATGTCGGCGGCGATCGCGTACGTGGACCAGACCGTGCCGGCCGGGGCGCCAGAGGGCATCGTGCTGCGCTACGGCATCTTGTACGGACCGGGTGCCTCGGACCCGCTGGTGCAGATGGTGCGGAAGCGGCAGGTGCCGGTGATCGGCGGCGGGACCGGAGTCTGGTCGTTCATCGAGATCACCGATGCCGCCGCCGCCACGGTGGCCGCGGTCGGCCGCGGCGAGAGCGGCGTCTACAACATCGTGGACAGCGATCCGGCGCCGGTCACCGTGTGGCTGCCCTACCTGGCACAGGTGGCGGGCGCGAAACCGCCGCTGCGCATTCCCGCCTGGCTTGGGCGGCTACTCGCCGGAGAGCTCGTCGTGGTACAGATGACCACAGCGCGCGGCTCCTCGAACGACAAGGCGAGGAAGGCACTCGGCTGGGAACCGCGGTACCCGAGCTGGCGGGAGGGGTTCCGTGCCTGGGTCAGCGGATGAGACGGGCGCGCCGACTGACCCAGGCACGGCGCTGCGACCGCTGCTGTTCTCCATCGCCTACGGGATGACCGGGTC